>NZ_DLHL01000001.1 GCF_002483225.1 Gemmatimonas sp. UBA7669
TGACAGACATAGAAGCATCTTGGCCATCAGCCTCGCCATCGCCGCGGCGGAATACGGCCGGCGCGTGTACTACGCGACGCTGGCCGATCTGATCACCTCACTCGAAGAAGCGCAGCAAGCCGGGCACCTCACCCGACGACTGCGCACGCTCGTCTTTCCGAGCCTCATGGTGATCGACGAGATCGGGTATCTGCCGATCTCGCGCACCGGCGCGCAGCTCTTCTTCCAGCTCATGAGCCGCCGCTACGAACACGCGTCGACCGTGCTCACCAGCAACAAGGGCTTTGAGGAATGGGGCGACGTCTTTGGCGACGAAACGATGGCCGCCGCGCTCATCGACCGCCTCCTGCATCACTGCCACATCGTCAACATCCGCGGCAACAGCTACCGGATGCGGCAGCACCGCGATCTGGCACTCCGCCGAAGTGAACCGGACCCCGAGTCGGCGCGGCGTCCCCGCCGCCAGGAGCGCTAACCGCTACGCCGGGCCAGCCCCCCGCCGGGTGTGCAATTTCGATCAGCAGAAGTGTGCAATTTCAATCGGCATTGACACCCCCGCGCCGCCCGCCCAAAGCCTGATCTCCGTGCGCCCATGGTGGCGCACGTACGCGTTTGGTCTTCGATCAGGCCTGCCCCCGTGCGGCACCGGACCACGCCACCGTCCAGAGGTCCTCCATGCTGTTCCTTCACTCCGCACGTGCTCGCGGCCGTCGTGGGCTGCGACCGGTCGTCGTCGCCCTGCCGTTTCTCGGGCACGCACTGCTTGCCTCCGGCGTCCGTCGCTCGCGCAGCCGAGGCGGGAGTACCAGGCGCGACGCGGCCGCCCGACCCGGATCTCCGGTTCCGCGATGCCGCGTTTCACAATCGCGCGGCGCGGGATATGCGTCACACTCGCGCAGATGTCGGCGCACAAGGCCCGCGTTAAGCGCCTTGGAGCGATGCATCAACCGGTGATGCGCTCGATGGGCGGCAAGTAGATAGGGTTTCTGCTCGTCATACCGGCGTTGAACGCGTGGCGAGCCTACGCACGCTCGCATCCCGTCGTTGCCATGTCCAATCGCACATTTGTTGATTGGGCGGAGAAACACTTTCTCAGGAGTACACCGATGGCCAGCATCGAATTGGGGACCTACCTTCGCGGCAACAGTGCGAAGTATCACGACTGCATCGAGGCGTGCGTCGCGTGCCTGGTGGCGTGCGAGATGTGTTCGGACGCCTGCCTGGACGAGAAGGACATCGCCATGATGCGCTCGTGCATTCGCCTCGACCGCGATTGTGCGGACGCGTGCACCGCGGCTATCCGTGCGATGAGCCGCGGTGGCCCGCTCTCGGCCGAGCTGTGCCGAGCCTGTGCCGAGGCATGCGACGCATGCGCCGCCGAGTGCGAGAAGCACGCAGGCATGGCCGAGCACTGCCGACTCTGCGCCGAAGCATGCCACAAGTGCGCCGAGGCTTGCCGTCGGATGGCCGCGTAATCCGACCTGCGCGCGGTGGCATACCACGCGCGGAGTGGCCCGCCTTGTGTTCCATAGTGCTCGGCGGGCCACCGACGGGTCATGTCACCGACCCGTTCATGCATTGGATCGCTTATGCACAAGTCCGTTCGTGCACGGATCACTTCCTCAGCTCCCGCCGTGCGCATTTTAGAATCGCTAGTCCTGTTTCTGGGGGCCGGCCTCATGGAGATTGACGGGGGTTACCTCGTTTGGCTCTGGCTCCGCAATGACCGAAGTGTGTGGCTCGGGGCACTCGGCGGACTGCTGCTCGTCTTGTACGGCGTGTTGCCGACGATGCAACCAGCGGGCTTTGACTTTGGACGGGTCTATGCGGCGTACGGCGACGTGTTCGTCTGCTCTGGGTGCTGTGGGCGCATCGACGGCATCAAGCCCGATGTCGCCACTGTGGTTGGCGCCGTGATCTGCCTCATCGGCGTAGGCGTCGCGGACCACGCGATGCCGGCGAGTGGGACTTTCAGTCGGCGAAACATCGCGCGTGCGTCATCCGCTGCGCCGACTGCAACGGCGCTCCAACTCACATAAGAGAAACCTCGCGGACGGCGGACCAAAGGCGAACGGCCCGAGAAGCACCGGGGTGCCACTCGCGGCGTCCCGACGAGCGCGCAGCTCGCCCGAGAAGCACGGGAGTCCGTCGGAGCGGATCTCACCCGGCAGCACGTCGGTCTGGCGATGGATACCACCGACGATGTTGCGATAACCCACACACTGACGCGGCGGAGCGTTGGAAAGGCGCACCCGAAAGGTGACCATGAGTTCGGCAGAGTCGCTCGTGTCATCCGACCAACCCAGCACGCGCACGCCCAAAATGCATGGTGCGCGTGCAGGTCAACGCAAGGTCGCGCTGCACCGTCTCCGGGCGCTGACGTTCCAGATCGTTGCGCCGATCAGCGCGACGACGCCCGTCCAGATCACCTGCATCGCGGGAAAGTCATGGATGAAGACGACGCCGGCGACGAGCGCGATAGCTACCAACACGGCCACGATGAGCGGCCCCGTCAGCCCGTCGATGCGTCGCCCACCCCCAAAACCCCAGAGGGCGACGGCGAGCGACGCGAACATCAACGGCCACAGGATCGCGTCGTTCTTCAGGAAACCGAGGCCCACCGCGGAGAGACCGGCGATGATAAGCGGCGTGCCCGCGCAGCAGAGCGCGGCAAACACCGCACCCAACACGCCGCCGGTATCGGCAACTCGTACGGCCTTGCTCATCTTCGGTTCGGCCGTACAGGCTCGGGACGCCCATGTCCGGCCGACGTTCCCGCTCGTGGTTTCAGCAGAGGCCACAGCGAGAACAGAAACGCCACTACGAGCACGGTGATCGCAACGCCCATGTACTGCGCAAGCCATGCGGTACCCGCGCTACCGCCCAAGAGCACGAGTAGCAGTATCGCATGACACGGACACGTCAGCGCCACGCCAATCATGCCCAGCGTTCGGCGCGTGGACATGGCCATTATCGCGTGACCTTGGTCGCCGTGTACCCCAAGGTCTTTATCGCCGCGATCATTTGCGCCTCGGTCACTTTCGCCGGATCGAACGTCACGACCGCTGTGCCTTTCTCGTAGCTCACATCGGCTTTGGCCACGCCGGGCAGGCGGGTGAGAACTTTCCGCGTACTCAGGACGCATCCGGCACATGTCATGCCTTTGACCGTGAACGTAATCGTCTGCGATGCCGCGACTTGCTGTGCGGCCGATGCCGACGTGACGGGTGTTGGCGTCGTGGGGGGCTGCGCGTCGCTGGGCACATGCGCCGGCAGCGTGGCAGCGTGCGCGGCCGGCACGAGGCTGAAGGACGAGGTGCGACCCGGCGTACTCGAGCCGCACAGGTCGCAGAGCGCAATGGTGCCGGTGACGGCGAAAATACCGAGGGTGGCGAGTGGCTTGTGCATGGGGACTAGGAGTAGACAGAAGGTTTTGCGCAGTGTGCGCCGTGTCGCCAGCCGAGGGCGGGCCCCGCGGCGCCGAGGGTTGCGCCGCGACGGATCAGAGCAGGAGCACGGACCATCGCTCGAACGTGAGGAACACCAGCGCCACGACGGCGGCAAGCCACAGCAGGACCTTGTCGCGCGTGCGGTCGCGGGGGACGGTGCAGGTCCCATCCGGCGCACACACCGGGGCTCGGCGTCGGCCGTACACCACGTAAAAGCCGAGGGCCAACAACACGACGGCCATCACGGTGAAGAGCGGCTGCAGCGGCGCAAACGTGCTGGCGAGTCCCGCGCCGACGCCCAGCGTGACGAACAGCAGCGGGCCGACGCAGCAGAGCGAGGCCAAGAATGCCGCGCCCACGGCTCCCACGGCGGCCAGCAGCCCGCGTCTCGCCCGCGGCTGATCGGTGGTGAGTTCACGAGTCGTCATGCGCAGCAGCTCAACTTCGCGACGCCCATCGAGCCGCCCTGCGCGGCGTGTTTGAGGCTCTCGACCCACGTGAGATATGGGTGCAGCGTGCCTGAGAGATCGCGCACGGTCAGCCCAAAGCGCACCGCGAGCGTCGCCTCGCCCATGAACTCACCCGCATTGGGAGCGACCGCGTGCACGCCCAGAATGCGGCCGGAGCCCGTCTCGCTAACGAGTTTTACGAGACCGCGCCGGTCGTAGCTCACCAGCGCACGGGGAACGTGAGCCATGTCTAGTACGCTCACGTCGACATGATGACCCGCAGCGCGCGCGGCCGCCTCGGTCAGACCCACCGACGCGACCTGCGGCGCCGTGAAGGTCACGCTCGGGACAGCGGTTAGGTCGAGTTCGCGTGGTGCGTCACTCGCGGCGCCGACGCCGTGCAGAGCCTTCAACGCATTCTCCGCCGCCACACGCCCACCAGCGGCCGCCACATACACGTAGCCCGGGCCGCCGGTCACGTCACCGGCCGCGTACACGTCTGCGTGCGCGGTGCGCAGCATGGCATCGGTCTGGATATAGCCAGTCGGCGACAGCGTCACCCCGACGTCCTCCAACCCCAGATCACGCGTGTTCGGACGACGGCCCGTGGCGACGAGCACGCGCTCGGCCCGGAGCTGCCCCTCGAGCGTGCCTTGGGTGATGTGCACAACGACCTCGGTGCCGTCGCGCTCAACGCGGGTCGCGCTCGTACCCGTGTGGATCTCGATCCCCTCGGCTTCGAGCGCCTCGCGCAGCACGGCCGCGATCTCCAGATCTTCGCCCGGAAGCAATTGTGCACGCCGTTGGACGAGCACGACCCGAACGCCAAAGCGCGCGAACATCTGCCCGAGCTCGACGCCCACGGGACCGCCGCCGAGCACGATCATCGACGCCGGCAGCGCGTCCAGGGCCATCGCGCTCGTGCTGTCGAGCGCATCGACCGCGTCGAGGCCCGGAATCGACGGGAGCGCCGCCGAGGCGCCGGTGGCCACAATCACCTTGCGGGCCGTATGATCTCGCCCCGTCGCGGCATCGCCCACACGCACGCGCAGCACACCGTCCGCACCCGGCAGCAGCCGTGCGTGCCCGATCAAGCGCGCGACGCCGGGATAGCTCGCGAGCACGTCGGCGTACTTGGCCTCGCGCAGCTCCTCCACCAGCGCGTCCTTCTGTCGGACGACTTCACGCCAGTTGACGGACGGTTCGCAGGGCGCGATCCCGGGGAACCCCCGTCGGGCTGCATGGACGTGCGCCGCCGCCTCCATGAGCATCTTGGACGGTATGCAGCCGACGTTGACGCACGTGCCGCCCAGCGTCTCGCTTTCCACGATACCGACCGTTGCACCCATCCCGGCCGCCTGGATGGCCGCAGCGACGCCCGCGCCGCCCGTGCCGAGGATGAGCAGGTCGAAGTCCGAGGCCGGCGTGGATCGACTAGTTTCGGCGTCGCGGCCGGACGCGTCGACTTGCACGACGCGGGTTGGTGCCTCGCCGGCGAACGATGGCGTGTCCGAACACCGCGTTGCTAGCGCCACGGCCTCGGGTGATGCGGACGCAGCCGTCGAGGCGCAGCACGACGCGGCGGCGACGGCGGCGCTCGATCCTGCATCTTGGCCGTCATCGAGGTCGGGCATGATCGGCGCTGCACCATACCCGGCGCGCTCGACCGCCGTGACGAGCGCGCCCGTCAGCGCAGGGGCGGGCGTCGCGCCAGGCGCGAGTTCAACCTGCCCACGGCCAGCCCGATAGTCGGCATGGGCCGCCCGGACACCGTCAACGCGCTCAAGCGCCGTGGAGACGCGTCGGGAGCAATCGAGGCAGGTCATGCCCGTGATCGTGAGGTCCAACGTCATCGCGGTGTGGTCGGTGATGGTCACGTGCCGAGCCCGCGGTCGGAACTGGCGCGCGCTGTGCCGTGCGCGACGGGTGCGAAAGGTGCGAGGCTTTCCGCGCTGAGCGCCGCGATGATCGGACAATCGCGAGCGTCCACGACCGTATCGGGACCGCACGTGTGCTCGCACTCGACGACCAAGTCAGCGAGTGCGAGGCGGAGTGTGCCGAGCATCCGCATCTTCTCGTCGATGTCGTGGATCTTGGCCACCGCGACTTCATGCACCGCGAGCCCGGTTCCGCGGCGAGCGGCGGAGCCACGCAGCTGGAGCAATTCGTCGATCTCCGCGAGCGTAAACCCGAGCACCTGAGCGTGCTTGATGAAGTGCACGATGCCCGCCGCCTCGGGCGGGTACTCGCGGTACCTGCTGGCTCGGCGACCGGACGGCTGCAAGAGGCCGCGGCGCTCATAGTAACGGAGCGTGTCCGCACTGACGCCCGCGCGAGCGGCCAAGTCTCCGATGCGAAGAACGGCGGCGGATGGCGGCAGCGTTGCTTCGGGTGACTCGGTCCGGACGGCGTGAGAACGTGCAGGGGACTTTGGGGACGCGGGCATACAGCAACCATACACCTTGGAGTGCGCTCCAGAGTCAAGCGCGCAAGGACACGACCCTCGCGCGGTATGAGCCAACCATCGGCAAATACCCACGTCGAAGCTATTGCCGACAAATGCTATCAGGATTAAAGTCAACGCTATCTGATAGTCGTTCTCATCCGATAGCCTTCGCCATGACATTCCTTCCTCGCCTCGCTCTCCTCGTTCTCGCAGCCACGCCAACGCTGGTCGGTGCGCAAACCCCTACGCTGCCGCGCGACTCCATCGCTCAGCTGCCGGGCATGAGCATCATCGGGTCGCCGACCGACCGAAACACGATTCCCGGGGGCGCTCAGGTGCTCGGGCGCGCTACGATGGAGCGCGCGCGCGTGTCCTCGACCAACGAGGCCCTGCGCAAGCTCGCGGGCGTGCACGTGCGCGACGAGGAGGGGTTGGGATTGCGACCCAACATCGGCATCCGTGGGCTCAACCCCACCCGCTCCACCAAGACGCTGCTGCTTGAGGACGGCATCCCGATCACGCTGGCGCCCTATGGCGACAACGCGGCGTACTACCACCCGCCGGTCGGCCGCATGGAGCGCATCGAGGTGCTCAAGGGAGCCGGCTCGATCCTGCACGGCCCGCAGACGGTCGGCGGCGTCATCAACTACATCACGCCGGGTCTGCCGGTCGAGAGCGGCGCGACGCTCCGCTTCACAGGCGGCAACAATGGGTTGGTGAACGGCTACCTCCGCGGGGCGGCCGTCAACGGAGACGTTGGCGCGGTGGTCGACCTCGGCCGCTGGCGGGCGGAGGGCGCACGTGAGAACGTCAGCTCGGATGTGACTGATGCGTCCATCAAGCTCTTCGTGCCACTCGGGGCCGGCCATCAGGTCATCGCCAAGACCAACGTGTATCGAGAGGCGTCGCGGGTGACGTACTCCGGGCTGACCGAGGGCGAGTGGGCCGCCAATCCCCGCCAGAATCCGTTCCGCAACGACGTCTTCATCATTGATCGACTTGGTGGGACCATCGCCCACGAGTACAGCCGCAAGGCACGGCGCCTCACCACCACCCTCTACGGCCACGACATCTCACGGCCCTGGTGGCGGCAGTCGTCGAACTCTGCCCAGCGCCCGAACGACCGCAGTGATCCGGCGTGCGGCGGAATGCAGAACCTGGAGTCCGGCTGTGGCAATGAGGGCCGAATCCGCCGCTATCGGGTGCTCGGCGCCGAGTCGCGATACAGCCAGCCACTGCACCTGTCGACCCTGTTCGGCACATTGGACGCGGGCGCCCGGTTGCACCGCGAGGTTCAGGAGCGCCAGCAGATCAACGGGGCGTCATTCGACAGCCGCACCTCCGGCCCTGCCACCAACCCAGGCTCCGGACTCGTTGAGGACAACCGTCGGAGCACGGATGCCGTGGCGGGCTGGGCACAGGCACGACTCGGTACCGCGCGCTTCACCGTGACCTCAGGGCTTCGCGTCGAGCGCCTCAACATTGCGCGGCGCAACTTCCGACCCGTCGCCGGAAACCCGGATGGCGTGTCCGGCGCAACGTCGCTGACCGAGCTGATTCCGGGGGTGGGCACCACGTTCACCGCGTTACCGGCCCTGACCCTGTTCGCCGGCGTGCATCGCGGGTTCAGCCCGCCGCGCAACGAGGACATCATCAGCAACACGACCGGCAGCGTGGTGGAGCTCGATCCCGAGCGCAGCTGGAACTACGAAGCCGGCCTGCGCTGGGCGCCGCGTGGCACGTGGACAGTGGACCTGACCGCCTTCCGAATGGATTTCTCCAACCAGATCATCCCGGCCAGCGTCGCCGGTGGTACCGGCGCCACGCTGACGAGCGCTGGCCGCACGCTGCATCAGGGGCTGGAGTTGGACGTCCGCGCCGAGCTGGGCGCCGGGCGCGTTGTGAGGCCGTTCGTGCAACTCGCCTCGACGTGGGTGCCAGTGGCCCGCACCGAGGGTACTCGCTTCGCCTACATCGGGACCGGTGGCGCTGACGTGGCGAACAAAGTCTACGCCGAGCAGAATGGGACGGGTACGCGCACCCGGCTGGACGTGAGCGGGAAGCGCCTGCCGTACGCACCCGCGCTGACGACCACGGCGACGCTTGGCCTGCGGCACCGAGGTGGCGCCGACCTATCCGTCGAGGCGGTCCACCTCGGACAGCAGTTCGGCGATGCAGCCAACACCCGCGTCACGGTGGCCGACGGTCAGCAGGGCATCCTACCGGCGAACACCCTCTGGAATGTCGCCGGGAACTTGCCGCTCCGGCCGCTGGGCGTGACGGCGTTTGCGACGGTCAAGAACCTCTTTGGGGAACTCGTGATCGTAGATCGCACCCGAGGGCTTCTGCCCGGTATGCGACGCATGGTGCAGGCTGGGGTCGAGCGCTCGTTCTGAGCGGCCTGCGCCGCGTCACCACGGCTTGCGCCTCATCGGCGGTATGTCTACGCAGTCACGGCGCGCGAACACTGCGACTGATGCGGTGAGTCTCCTCGGCACGCCGGTGCGGGCTCAGGTCATCAGCTCATGTCTCGTCCGTGCCAGCTGCGACCTAACCAACGGTGCACCGTCCGGACGTAGGACTCGAACGGGGCACCAAATCGTGCCCGCAGCGCTCGCTCCTCTGCCGGGATCTGCACGCGATCCAGGTACACGGTAAGCAGTCCTGGTCCGAGCAGCGCGAGAGGCGAGCCCAAAGCCACCGCCGCGCCGGCCGCTACGCTCACGAAGCCCACGTACATCGGATTGCGAGTCCAACGGTAAACCCCCTCGTCGACGAGCGTCGTGGCGCGCTCGGGGTATCGCGGATCGACGGTCGTGCGCTGCCGGCGGAACGCCGCGACGCCCGCGCCGGCCACGGCCAGGCCGCCAGCGGCGAAGAGACCGCCGAGTAGTCGGAGCGCACCCGATGGACGAGCGACGGGATCTGCCACCGCAGACGGGACGCTCAACGCCAGCGCGCCGACAAGCATGAGGACGGGGGGATTCCGAATTCCAGTATGTTTGGAGTTCCGGCAGCGATTGCGCGCGGCTTTGGACTGCGCATCCTGATGCTATTTGGTGGGCACGACATCCACAGCCTAACGGTATGCGGCGTCAGTCTCGCCATCCATCGGCCGACCGCAGGGCTCCGACGTCGCTATGTCGTCGAGGATGGACGCGGCGTCGCTGATACCGGCGAATACGCGGCCTCAGCCGCCAACTAGCTGGCCCTCGCGTCGACGCGCGAGCAGCCCTTGACCCTCTACTCTAGTAGAGGGTGTACTGTGTACCCGTGAAGCGTTTGCCCGGTCACATGGACTTGGGCACCGATTCGTCCACCGGGCTCCATCCATGGCCGCCAAAAACCGGCTGATCCAGATCAAGGCGAGCGGCATGATGTGCTCGTTCTGCACCATGTCCGTCGAGAAGGCGCTCGCGCGCGTCCCTGGCGTCAACAGCGTGCAGGTCAACCTCGTCCACGGCATCATCCTCGTCGACGCGGATCGAGGCCGCGTGACCGAGCAGCAGGTGGCCCAGAAGGTTGAAGACTTGGGGTACACTGTGGTGGCGACTGAGGCGCAGCAGGTCGCAACCGACGACGCGCTCTTCGCCACCATCCGGCGGCGCGGGGGCCTCGCGATGGGACTCGCCATCGCGGACCTGCTCTTTGATCCGCTCAACCTGGCCGGCCTCCCTGCGCGCACGCGCGCGTTGGTGAGCGCCCTCGTTGCGATCATCGTCCTGCTCTGGATCGGCTACCCGATTCTGCGGAAGACGATCATGGCGCTGAGTGAGCGCGTCATCAATGCCAACGTGTTGCTCTCTACCGGCGCGTGGGGCGCGTTCGCCATTGGCGTGGGCCATTTGCTGCAACCAACCGCGTGGCCCAACTTCTTCCCGGTCGCCGTCTGGCTGATGGCGCTGCATCTCTTCTTCGGCGCCTTCAAGCTGGGTACGCGGAAGCGCGCCGCCGAATCGGTGCGTCGACTGCTGTCGCTCCAGGCCCAGTCGGCGCGCGTGCTGCGCGGCGGCCACGACGTCGAGGTCCCGGTCGCCGAGGTGACGCTGGGCGAGATCGTGGCCGTGCGACCGGGCGAACTGGTGCCCCTGGACGGCATCGTGCGTGAGGGCAGCTCGAGCTTCGACATGGCAAGCGTCACCGGTGAGAGCGTGCCGGTGTTCCGCGAGGCGGGCGGCGAAGTGGTTGGCGGCACGATGAATGTCGACGGCTTCGTGCGCGTGGAAGTGACGCGGCTCGTCTCGGAGGGCTTCGTCGCGCAGGTGGTTGGGCTGATGCGGCAGATCGAGGAGCGAAAGCCGCCGATCCAGCTGCTCATGGACCGGCTCATGAACTACTACGGGCCCGTGGTCTATGCCGTGGCGGCCGTGGCGTTCATGGGCTGGTTGGTGTATTCGGGGAGCGTGCAGCAGGCGACGCTGATCGCCCTCACCGTGGTCATCATGGGCTACCCCTGCGCGCTCGGCATCACGACGCCCATGGTCCTCGCCATCGGTGGTGGGCACGGCATCGCCCGAGGCCTGCTGGTGCGCGCCGGGGAGTTCTTCCAGGCATTGGCCGAGGTCGACACGGTGGTCTTCGACAAGACCGGCACGCTCACCTACGGACGTCCCACCGTGCGCGAGGCGATCCCCTTCACCGGGACCGAGCAGGACCTCCTCCGGCACGCGGCGGCCGCCGAAGCCGGGAGCGAACACCCGCTGGCCGGCGCCATCGTGCACTATGCGCAGTTCCAGGAGATCCGGCACCACGACGCCACGGACTTCCGCGCCGTGCCAGGCAAGGGCGTCGTCGCCAGCGTGGGTGGCCGCCGCGTCGTCGTGGGCCGGCCGTCGTTCCTTGCGAGCGAAGGCGCTGGTGCCACCGTGCCGACCGCGCTGGAGGAGCGCGTCCGGGCGCTCGAGGTGGGGCACTCGGTGGTCTACGTTGCCATCGACGGCCTGCTCTTCGGCGTCATCGCGCTGCAGGATACGCCGCGGCCGGCCACCGCGCGCCTTATGGCGCGTCTCAAGGCCATGGGGCTGCGCACGGCGATGCTCACCGGCGACAGCCGGAGTGTGGCCGACGCTGTGGCCCGCGACATCGGGCTCGATGATGTGCATGCGGAACTGCTCCCACACGAGAAGGTCGACATCATCGCACGGTTGCAGGCCGAAGGCCGCACGGTGGCGTTTGTTGGCGACGGCATCAACGACGCCCCGGCGCTCGTGCAGAGCGATGTCGGCATCGCGCTCGGCGCCGGCACCGACGTGGCCATGCAGTCGGCCGGTGTGGTGCTCGTGAGCGACAAGCTGGACAAGGTGGCGAGCGCAATCATCCTCGGCCGCGCCTCGCACCGGAAGATGCGGCACAACATTGCCATCGCGGTCACCGCCAACGTGATCGGCATGACGCTCGCCATCGTCGGCGCAATCACCGCGCCGTTAGCCATCGGGATCATGGCGGTTTCGGTGCTGGGCGTGCTCGCGTCGACGGCCATGCTGGTGCGACTGCAGCTCGATGAGGCGCGCGCAGGCGACGAGACGGCATCGGGCACCGCGGCCATGGCGTCCGATGTGGCCGAGACCGTGATCCCCGCACGCCGCATGCACTGCGACGCCTGCGCACGGCGCATCGACACGACGTTGGCCAAGATCGACGGCGTGCGCTCCGTCAAGGCGAACGCGATCCGCAAGGAGGTCGTCGTCGCCTACGAGTCGGCCCGCGTCACCGAGGAACAGCTCCGCGGCGAGCTCGAAACAATGGGTATGCGATGAACACCTCGGCGATGAACGCATTTGCCGTGAGCGCGTCGTGAACCCAGCGGATTTGATCGAACGGCTGTCAGCGTCGGTCGCGCAGTATCCCGTGGTGGCCCTGCTCGTCGCGGCGTTGGGTGGCATCGTGTCCACCAGCACCTGCCCATGCACCCTCCCGGCCGGCGTGGGCATCGTGGGGTACGTGGGCACCCACGGCGAGGCCGGCGCGGCGAACGGAGGGCGCACACGGGCGTCCCGGGGCGGTCCGGGAGCCGGGCTCTCGCTCGCGTTCTTTGCGGGACTCGTCCTCACCCTGACCGCGCTCGGTGCGGCCGCGTCGGTGGTGGGCCGACTCCTCACCGAGTGGGGATCGGCCTTCGCCGTCGGCGCAGCGATCATCGCCGCCGCAGCGGGCGTGGCGACCCTGCTGGCCCCGGCCATCCGGCGTCGCCTGCCGAACCCGGGGATCCGCCAGCGACGCGGCGTCGCGGGCGCGTTCGTCTACGGGGTGATGTACAGCGTGGCGACACTCACGACGTCAGCCGGTCCCCTCCTGCTGTTGCTCACGGTCGCCACGGCCGTCGGTCGCCCCGTCTACGGGGCGGCGATCTCCCTCGCCTACGGCGTCGGCCGCGGCGCCCCGTTCCTCGCCCTCGGCCTCTTCGCCGGGCAGCTGGGACGCTGGCTCGAGCGCGTCGAGCGGGCCCGGCGCCCGGCGGAGGTCGTGAGCGGGGTCGCCCTTCTCGGGGTCGCGGTCTATTTCGCCCGCCTCTCGACGGTGGTCTAGCCGCGTGCGCCCCATGCCCCGGCTACGCCCGTCTGACCGCCGCGCGGTAGCCGAGTCCCTTAATGACCGTGATGAGCGCGGCGGGCGTGGTGCGGGCCGGATCGTACAGGATGATCGCCTCGCGCCGCGCGACGCTGACGTCCGCGCGGACCACGCCAGGGGTCCGCGCCAGCATCGCCGTCACGGTTCGCTCGCAGCTGGTGCAGAACATCCCCGAGACGTCCAGCACCACGCGCTGGGCACCCGGGACGTTCGCGGCCGCCGCCAACGAGTCCAGCGGCAACTCCGCGCCGGCGACGGACGCTCCCTCGCGAGGGCCGCCCGGCCAGCGGCTCACCGCGAACGGCATGGTGACGGCGGCCGCCAAGACGAGGGCGGCGGCCATCAGCGGCCACCGGCGCGTAGCCGTGGGCGGCAGCGCAACCGGACGCTCTGGGGCGTCCGTAGATGGGGGAGGTGTTGAAGCCATGGTTGTGCTTGGGCAAGAGGTCCGGCCATCACCCGCAAACATACGCCCTCTACCCGAGTAGAGAGTCAATGGCTTATCGTGAAGCGGCGGCGCGGAGGCGGCGCCCACATGGCATTCTCGCAGGGAGCGCACAATGACGGCAGGAACCCGACGGCCCGGTAGCCAGCCCGAGGCAGGGCGCTCGAGCCCCAAAACGCCGGAACCGACGACGCTCCGCGCACGTGGTCTCTTGGCCGGCGCGGTGGCGAAGTCGCTGGAGATCGGCATACAGACGCTCCACTTCTATGAGCGCGAGGGCCTGATCCCGGAACCGCCGCGTTCGGAGTCCGGCTATCGGCTGTACACGCCGGAGATCGTGGACCGGGTTCGCTTCATTCGGAAAGCTCAGGCGTTGGGGCTGCCGTTGCATGAGATCAAGCAGGTGCTCGAGCTTGCGGCGCGCGGGAGCAGCCCGTGTGGCCGGGTCCAAGCGTCCTTGGCGGAGAAGCTCGCCGATGTCGACCGTCGCCTGCGGGAGCTCCAGTCGTTCCGCGACGAGCTCGCACGTTTGTCCGAGCAGGCGACGAACCCCACAGTCAGCGACGGCGGGGCGCGCATTTGTAGCATCGTCGAGACGGCGATGCCGGCATCAGCGCCCGAGCCGCCGCGAGAACGCGTCCTGGTTGCATTGCGCTCGCGTCGCCGAGGGGTCCCACGGCGGCCCTGACCAAATCAGTACCCGGGGGCTGCGCAACATCGTGGCACGCCGCCCTGCATGCACGGACACGGCACCAACCCGTAGGCGCAGAACACAGCAATCGCCCGCGGTGGGCCGCAGCAGCGACTGGCAGCCCGCGCACTCTTGAAAGAGGTGACACGCGTTGGTGGGCATCGCGAGCATCTCCTCGTGCAAGCAGGCGGGACACCGCGGGGACGGACCGGGGCGTCGTGGCCACGACGTCTTCCGTGCAGCCCGAGAGCAGGCGCTGGACGCCCGTCCTCACGCCGCGGTGCGGCTGACCGGACCTTCATCCGGCGCATCCGGTCGTGGCGTTGCGTACCGGCGATCCTCCTGTGGGTCGGAGTCGCCCGGTTCCACCAGTGCGCAGTTGAGATGCGAGTGAACGGCCGCTGCGTGCCTAGCGTTGTCCCATGCAGGAGCCTCATTGCGCAGGGTGAGCCACGAAGCGTGACGTAGGAAGGGCACGTCGTGGAAGAAAACGGCGTGGCGCTAGGAAACCGCGAAGATCGCCGTGTAGGCCCACGGGGGCCCGTTTCGAGTGCTGAACACAAACCCCGCCCGTTCGACCTGGCGACGCAGTGCCGAGAACCGGCAGAAGTCAGGGTCTGGGAGATGTTCACTGATCGCCAGCGTCCCGGCAGGTCCGAGCACACGAGCGATCTCGCGGAGGCAGCCCGATTGATCGCGCACTTCGCCGAACACCGTCACCATGTAGACCACGTCGACCGAGGCACTCTCGAACGGGAGGTGGGCGGCGTCGCCAGCGACGCACACGACCTGGCCCGTGGTGCTCGCACCGCGCCTCACCTGATTCCGCCGCAACATCTCTACCTGCACGTCGCAGAGAATGAGCCGACCAGCCGGCAGCTGCGTCGCCACGTGGCGACTGTAGTAGCCTGACCCGGGCCCAAGCTCCAATGCAACGGTGTCGGGTCGAAGCGGAAGCTGCCGCACCAGTCGGCTCGGGGACAAGACGACTCGCCGCCATGGGAGTTCCAGCACCCACCAGAGCTGGTGCGGAAACACGCCGCGACCAAGCCCTCGGCGCCACAGGTCTTGCCAATGGCGTAGCCTCTTCGATGCACGCCGCGCCGCCCATCCGCGCGGGTCGCCCTCCCCCGAGGTCACGGTCAACCCTCCTCTATGCGCCCTGCGGCCACCGAACCCGCCGAGCGCCGAGCCCCCACGGAGAGACCAGCATGTAGTAGGAGTGCGTCCCGCACGTGGCCGACTGCGCAGGTGCGCGCCGCAGCCAGCGCCCAACACGTCGAGCCGCGCGGCTCCGACGTCCCACGGTGCGAAGGCCACGACAGGCCGCCGCCCTGGCAAGTCACATCCCCTCGTAGCGCAGTGGCCGCGACGTGGCGGCTCGACGTCGTCTGATCCGTCAGGCCAGGACTGATCGAACCGCGACGCGGCTGCCGACGACGCCAGATTCTGGTGTCGCCTGAGCCGCCAGAGGCCGGCGACACCAGCACCGTCTCACATCGCCATGCCCGCCATGCGCTCGCACGACTCTGCACACGCGCGGCACGCCTCGGCGCACCGCTGCATCATGGTGTCGCTGCTGCCGAGGCGCTCGCAGCTCTGCTCGCAGGCGCGGCAGGCTTCCGCACAGACGGCGCACACCTGTTGGTGCAGATGTGACCCGCGCAGCATGAAGTCCGCCGACGTCTGACAGAGCTTGGCGCAGTCCAGCAGGGTCGTCTGATGCTCGGGGCTCGCATGTTCGCGGCCGAGCGCGAGGCAGTGCGCGGCGGTGGTGGTGCAGACGGCGTAGCAGTCGAGACACGCCTGGATGCACTGCTGCATCTCGCTGCTTGGCATCGTGTGTTCGTGATTGTGCGCCATGTTGGTCCTCAGGTCGTTGGAGGACGGCTGACGTGCGCCGCCCGATGGAATCTGCCGAGCGCGAAGGTGGCTCGCAGACGATTCATCGCTGCAGACACCGTGCCGTGCTTTTATTCTGCGTAAAACCCATCGGCGCGACCAGGGCGCACGCCGAGCCGAACCACGTCCACCGCGTTCGACACTGGAATCGGCGCCGCGCCAAGCTCGGCTAAAGCCTCGCCCTCCGAAGCAGCTGGGCATTCACGGCGACGATGATCGTGCTCAGAGACATCAACACTGCGCCCATCGCCGGGGTGAGAAGGATGCCCCATGGGGCGAGTGCCCCCGCAGCGAGCGGGATGGCGACGACGTTGTACAAGCTGGCCCATGCGAGGTTCTGCAGCATCTTGCGGTAGGTCGCTCGCGACAGATTGACGATCCGCGGCACATCGCGCGGATCGCTCCGCACCAGCACAACGTCGCCCGCTTCGACTGCCACGTCGGTCCCAGCGCCGATGGCGATGCCCACATCGGCGGTGACCAACGCCGGGGCATCGTTGACTCCATCGCCCACCATCGCCACGCGCTTGCCCTCGCGCTGCAGACGCTCGATGTGTGAGGCCTTCTGCTCTGGCAGCACCTGGGCGAGCACCGTGTCGATGCGCAGCTCGCCGGCGACGGCCTCCGCGACCGCCTGGGCATCGCCGGTCATCATGACGACCTCGATGCCGGCCGCGTGCAGCATCTGCACTGCCTCAGCCGACTCGGACCGGACCGCATCGGCGACCGCGAACGCCGCGAGGGCCTGGCTCCCCTCGACGAGGTAGATCACGCCCTGCCCCGCGGCGGCCACCTCGTCCGCGAACCAGCGAAGCGGGGCGCTCGGCGTCACCCCCAGACTCGCGAGCAGGTTTGGGCCGCCCCCGGCGAGTTGCCGCCCTTCCACGGTCGCCCGCACGCCACGGCCGGGTATGGCCTCGAACCCCGTGGCTGCCGGAACCGCGAGGCCTCGCTCCTCGGCACTCTTGACGATGGCGCGGGCCACCGGGTGCTCCGCGTCACGCTCCACGGCGGCCGCGAGTCGCAGTGCATCGTTCTCGGCGAGCCCGCCGTCGGTCTGCATCGACACCACCCGATGCTCGCCCCGCGTCAACGTGCCCGTCTTGTCGAAGACCACCGTGGTGAGGTTGCGCGCTTCCTCCAAGCCCCGCCGGTCGCGCACCAGTAGGCCGCTCTGGGCGCCGAGCGTCGTCGAGATCGCGAGCACCAGGGGCACGGCGAGCCCCAACGCGTGCGGGCAGGCGATCACGAGCACGGTTACGAGGCGTTCGACCGCGGTTGCGGCGGTCGCGCCCGCGATGAGCCACGCCGCGAACGTGATCGCGCCGGCACCGAGCGCAATCCAGGTCAGCCAGAACGCGGCGCGATCCGCGAGCACTTGGGCGCGTGACTTCGACGCTTGGGCCTGCGCGACCAGGCGCATGATGCCGGCGAGGGTGGTGCGCTCCCCCGTCCCCGTCACCTCGATCCGGAGCGACCCGGCCCCATTGATCGCGCCGGCGATGACCTTGGCGCCTTCCACCTTCTCTACCGGTGCCGATTCGCCGGTGAGGAGTGCCTCATTCACGGCACTCCGCCCGGCGCGCACCACACCATCGGCCGGGACATGCGCACCCGGACGCACCAGTACCGAGTCGCCGTCGCGAAGCGCCGACACCGGCACGTCTTCGAGGCGTTCGTCAGCGCCCGTCCCGTGCACTCGCACCGCGGTCAAGGGCAGTAGCTTCGCGAGCTCGCCAAGCGCCCCCTGTGCCTGCGAGATCGAGCGCATCTCGAGCCAGTGGCCGAGGAGCATGATCGTCACGAGGGTCGCCAGCTCCTCCCAAAGCGGCATTCCGGGGAAGCCGAGCACCACCGCGGCGCTGAACAGAAAGGCCACGCTGATCGCGAGCGCGATCAACGTCATCATCCCTGGGAGGCGAGTCGTGATCTCACGCCATGCGCCGAGCAGGAACGGCCAGCCGCCGTACAGGAACACCGCAGTGCCAAACGCGGCCGGGATGAACGGGGCGCCCGGAAACATGGGCGCGGCGTATCCGAGCGCGTTCTGCAGCATGTGCCCCCAGATCAGCGTGGGGAGCGTGAGGAGAAGCGAGAGCCAAAACTTGCTTCGGAACATCTCCACCGAGTGACCGGCGTGCTTGTCGTGGGCGGCATGATCCGCGACGACCATGCCGCCCGCGCCGTGTGACGCGTGCATCGAGACGTCCGGCGTGTCCGAGGCGCTCACGGACGCTACGCCCAACCCGTCGCGCGCGGGCTCGACGTGCCGTGCGTGCGCGCCAGTATGCTCGTCAGGCGGAGTTGGATGCTGATGCGAATGGGACACGTGCGGGTCGGTCATTGCGTGCCGCTGCCTGGGCCAGAGGGTCTGTTCGCATCGAAACGACGCGGTGAAGATAGTGGTACTTTACGGCGCGTAAAGCCATCCCCCCGGGCTGTGGCGCGGCGCGGCGAACATGTACGTCCAGCGCAATCGGGCGGCCAGCGCTTCAGACGGGCGGAGCCACGACCGGGGCGCGCAGCCCGCCGCGCGATGGCCGACCTCGCTCAGGCCATCGCGCGTTTGCGTCGTCTGCTGCCGTGTGCCCTTCGCCCACCCGGTGGCGCATTGCGACGTTCGCTCGCCACGGCACGCCCCGGATGGGCGGAACGCGCCTATGTCGTCGGCGGCGTCTTCGCCGGTGGCTTCGCGGGTGGCTTCGCCGGTGGCATCGCATGCCCTGCGTGTGGATCGGCGGCCTTCGGTGCCGGCTTGGGGAGCGCCTTTGCGGGTGTACGCGCAGGTGTTGCCGACCCTCGGGGCTTGGCCGATGGCGTAGCGGGGTTCGAACGGCGCGCCGGCGCCCTCCTGGGCAGCGAATCCACCGCCCCCATGGCCTCCAGGTGCTGTTGGTGCGTGCGCAGCGCGGGATCGGCGAGCACCCGCGCACGAATTGCGGGGTCCCGCAACATCGCATCATGCATCTCACGCAACATGGCCTGCGCAGCCGCGCTGGAGGGCGCTGCACCCGCAGCGGCGGCGCCATGCTGCATGGCGCTGTGCGCGCCGCTTGCCGAGTCTCGGCGCGCCGCGGTATCGGTGCGCGCACGCGACGTATCGGCCGCAGCGTGGCTCATGCCCGCGTGATTCATTCCAGACGCGGGCACTGCGCCGGTCGCCGCGACAGGCGTCGGCTTCGCGCCGGTATGGGCCGCGTGCTCCCCCCCGGTGGCGTGACCGGACTTGAAGCCGACCATCGCCCCCGTACGATCATCGTGAGACATCACCGCGCCGTACGTCACCGTGGGGGTCGGGAGTGTCGGCAGGAACCCGACCGACGGCCCACCCATGTTCTCGATGCCCATGTGTCCGGCCATGGTCAGCCACGCCTGGGGCGTCATGACGTACGAGCTGTCGTCGCGGAAGCGCCCGGCGGCGAGCATGATTTCGGCACGCTTGCGGTCACGCGGTACACTGTCATTGGCGAGGATGTCGCTGATGACGTCGTGCATGCTGTGCAGGTTGTCGAAGATGATCGCTGCCTCCTGATACCGCGCCGCGAAGGTCGGCGCGACGGCGGGCGTCATCGGCATCTGGTACGGAAAGGTCCGCGGTGGGTCCTGCAGCATCTGCCAGAACCGCGCTGTCGTGGCCCGCACGCCCGCCTGACGCTCTTCGACCGTCTTGCCCACCATCAGCGGTTCGTAGAGGCCCACCTGCAGCCAGTGATAGCCCCAGATCAGCCCATTGAACTTCGGGTATTGCTTGCGGAACGCGAGCGAGTACGGCTGTTCCTGCATCAGCTTCATGCTCTTCGGCTTCGAGCTGAAGGCAACATCCTTGCGGGTCTTGTAGTAGTCGATCAACCGCTGCACCTCGCGATCCTTCGCCGTCTGATCGAGGCGCTCGTCCGCGAGCACGTCGTACAGCTGGCGATGAAGGATGTGGGCCCACTCGAACATCTGCTTCGCTTCCGGCGCGAGCTGCACGTACTTGATCTCGATGGCCGCCTCTTCCAACGGGACGCGCGGCGGGCGCACGAGCACGCGCTTCGTCAGGAAGTCGTATTCCTTCACCTCGAGCACGGCCGGCGATGCGTTCGGCATCGTCCAGAGCTTCTCGTACAGGATCGCGTGGCCGTAGTCGAACGCGTTGAAGAGGCGGTCTGCGGCCTGGTAGTTGTTCCGGAAGACCCAGTTGTGCGGCGCCTGCAGGTAGAACTGCTCGTACGTGGTCACCCACTGCGCCGCGAGCGGCGTCGGGAGTGCGAGCGACACGCCGGCCACGGCCGCGGCCACCGCGTGGTGCGCGGCCAGTCGCGCCATGCGGCCCCCGATGGTGCGGATCTTCGACATCAGCGCTTCCTCCACGGCAAGCCGACTACATATGCGCCAGCAATCGTGGCAAACCATCCCTTGTCATCGCCCGAGAGCCGCGATCCGCCGCCGAGGTCGAGCGCGACCCGCGGCGAGAGCTGCATGCGTGTGCCGACGGCAGCATTCCACTCGAGGGGCTCCTCCTCGTGCAGTGGCTGGCGCGCGAATACTTCCGCGGACACCAAGACCGACCGCAGCGGGAAGGGACGGTCGACGGCGACGCCGCCGAGCCACCGCGAGAGCTCCGAGGCGCCGGCGCCGACCGCTCCCGTGCCGCCCGTGGCGGCCGACGGGGCATCGCCCGCCGTGTACTGGCCATTCACGTGGAACCGAGCCCACCGGAACGTCTTCGTGGCGATGCCCTTCACGCTCATGTAGGTCTCGTCCGCAGCGAGGCCGCCGACCGGGGCGAGTACGCTGGCCCCAACCGCGAGCGCGGGAATGCGCGTCTCGGTGTTGAGGTTGTAGAGCACCGAGGCGTCGAGCCCGGTGATCCCGACGGTCTTGCCGCCGATGCCGGCGTCGAGAATCGCGATGGGCAGGCCGACCTCCACCTGGGTGCGGCGGAAGAGACCGTACGCCAGCTCGGGCTCGATGCCCCAGCTGTACACACCCCGACGGCTCCGCTCAAGCCGGAGCGGCGCGGCTTGAATCTCGAGCGCGCGGCGCTCGACGGCGTAGGCGTCCTCGATCTGCAGGGGACGGCCGGCGTCGGTGTTGTAGTAATCCGTCTGGGCGGCCGCCACGGCGGGCAGGCTCACGGCGGACACGGTCATGGCAGCGGCCAGCGCAATGCGCCGGGGCCAAGGATGTATGGCAATCATGAGTCGAGAAGTGGTCATGGAAGATGGCGCGGACATCTGCCGCGGCGATCCCCGTTTTACGTGGCGTATAACATGCCAGCGGGTTTCGGCGGCCAGGGACACTGCGTATTGCTGGCGGTGCGGGTGCTAGGCGGCCTGGGCGGCAGAGCCGCCCTCAAGGAGCCTCACCACTTCGGCCAACGTGGTCTGGGCGCGGTCTCGTGCGTACCAGCGGCGGACCTCCCGGTAGCGCGCCGTCTTGTCGAGCGCTTGCCCCTCCAAGCGCACCCAGGACTGGAGCGGGGCGGGCCGAGGCCCCCACCAGCCAAGCTCGCGGTACGCCTCATCGAGCACGATCACGACGGGAATCGAGCGCGTCCCGCCCGTCAGATGTGCGTCCATCAAGTCCGGATTCGCGTCACGCGCGAGAATGCGCAGGTCGACGGTATCCGACGCGGCGGCGAGTGCAGCCAACGCGGGAATCGTGTTGACGGCGTCCCCACACCAGTCCTCGAGCAGCACCAGAAGATGCCGGCGGGCAGACAGGCGATTGACGCGCGCCAGCAGGTCCGAGTCGGTCGCCGCGCGCTTGGCGTACGTCGCCCACAGGTCGTGATTCGCCGCGGCCTGCGCGACGAACTGGTCCAGGGTGAGCGCGCCGTTGTAACGCGCCTGCAATGTCACGTGCGGTATGGGGTCATTCATGCGGGAGTCTCCGTGGCCGCGCCGACGCATGGTCGGTTAGCGGCTGTGCTTGAACATGAGGTCGACCAACTCGTCGTACATCGACTCGGCGTCGGCGGGATCCGCCGACTGGATGGCCGAGCTGGCACAGTGCTTCAGGTGATTGCGCATCAGCTCCCGCGACACGCTGCGCAGCGCCTCGTGCACCGACGACACCTGCGTCATGATGTCGGCGCAGTAGCGGTCCTCGTCCACCATCTTCTGGAGGCCGCGCACCTGGCCCTCGATGCGGCGCAGGCGCTTGATGTTGCGCTCCTTGGTCGCGCTGTCCACCGCGACGGCCTTGCGGCCACCCGTCGCATCGTCGCCTGGAATGCCACAGCCACAGCCGCAACTGGCGGCCGTGTGGTTGGACGTCGCGCTCGGCGCATCGTCAGCGTCATCGCGCGTTGTGGGCGTGTGGCTCTGCTTCGGGTTCATGGTGCGTGCTCCAGATCAGGTGTTGAACGTCAGGTGGTGTTGGCGCATTCGGTGTGTCGCGGGTGTGTGTCGGTACACGGTGCTACGCCGTGGCCGCGCGAAACCGGCGAAGCCGCAGGCTGTTCATGACCACGCTGACGCTGCTGAACGCCATCGCGGCGCTGGCAAGGATAGGGCTCAACAACAGTCCGGTGACCGGGAACAGCAGGCCGGCCGCGACAGGGATGCCGACGACGTTGTAGGCGAACGCCCAGAACAGGTTCTGCTTCATCGTGCGCATCGTGCGCCGCGACAGCCGGATCGCGTCGACGACGCCCGCGAGATCGCCGCGCATCAAAGCCACGTCCGCGGCTTCGACCGCGATGTCGGTGCCGCTGCCCATCGCGATGCCGATGTCGGCCTTCGCCAGCGCCGGCGCGTCGTTGATGCCATCGCCCACCATCGCGACCACGCGACCGTCGGCCTGCAGGCGTTCGATCTCCGTCACCTTGCCCGCCGGCAGCACTCCGGCGACCACGCGAGCGATGCCAGCCTCGCGCGCGACTGCATCCGCCGTGCGCTGGTTGTCGCCAGTCAGCATCACGACATCGAGTCCGAGGCGCTGCAACCGCTGGATCGCCGCGCGTGACGTCGCGCGGATCGGATCCGCCACGGCAACGACACCGGCAAGCGCACCGTCGATGGCGACATACATCGCCGTCTTGCCTTCGTCACCGAGGCGATGACCTGTCGAGCGAAGCGGCGCGATGTCGACGGCGTAGTCCTGCATCAGTGCTTCATTGCCCACGGCCAGCGCACGTCCCCGCACCACCCCGGTGGCGCCGCGGCCCGTGTGCGACTCGAACGCCTCGGGTGTGTCGACCGGGAGCCCCCGTTCGCGGGCGTGGCGCACCAGCGCATCGGCCAGTGGGTGCTCGCTCATGGTCTCGAGCGACGCTACCAGCGCGAGCATCTCTTCACTCGCGAGCGTGCTGTCACGCACCACCTCGACGTCGGTGACCGCCGGCCGCCCCTCGGTCACCGTGCCGGTCTTGTCGAGCACCACGGTCGTGATGTCGCCCGCACGCTGCAACGCTTCGCCGCCCTTGATCAGCACCCCGAGCTCCGCCCCCTTGCCCGTCGAGACCATGACGGCTGTCGGGACGGCAAGGCCCATCGCACAGGGGCAGGCGATAATGAGCACCGCGACAGCCGCCGCGAACGCGCGGACGGCCGCTTCGCCGGTGCCACCACCCGTCGTGTGCACCGCCACGAACCAGGCGGCGAACGTGGCGACGGCGATGGAGACCACGACCGGAACGAAGATCGCGCTGATGCGGTCGGCGAGACGCTGGATGGGGGCGCGGGATCCCTGCGCATCGCGCATCAGTCTCACAATTTGCGCGAGGACACTCGTCTCGCCGAGCGTGGTGGCGCGGTACCGGAACGCGCCCGTGCGGTTGATCGTCCCGCCGATCACGCGGTCGCCGATCCGCTTCGTGACGGGCAGCGACTCGCCGGTCAGCATGCTCTCGTCGACCGCGCTCTCGCCGCTGGTGAGCTCCCCATCCACCGGGACGCGCTCGCCGGGGCGCACGAGGATCATGTCGTCGGCGCGCACACTCTCGACCGGAACGTCCTCTTCCGCCTCACCGCGTAGGACACGCGCCGTCTTCGGCTGCAGGTTCGCGAGCGCACGGAGCGCGGTCGAGGTCTCCCGCTTGGCGCGCGCCTCGAAGGCGTTGCCGGTGAGGATGAGCGCAATGATGATGATCACCGCCTCGTAGTACACGTCGGGTGTCACCCCGTTGCGCACGAAGAAGCCCGGTGCGACGGTCGCGACCACCGAGTACACGAACGCGGCGCCCGTGCCCACGGCGACGAGCGTGTTCATGTCGGCGGAGTGGTGCCGGAAGGCGGCCCAGGCCCGCGTGTAGAAGTGCCGGCCGGCCCACGCCATGACACCGAACGTCACCAGCAGCAGTCCCCACGAGAGTACCGAGGCCGGGATGGCGTAGAGCCACGGCAGCGCGCTTTGCAGCGTCGGCGTCATGGATTCCATTGCCCACCGCATGAACGGGTCAGCCACCGGCCCGTGGTGATCCGCGCTCATGATTCCCATCAACGGCATGCTGAGCAGCATCGCCAGCAGACCCGCGATCCCACTCGCCCACGCCTTTGCGCGCAGCTCCCGGAACTCCTCCGCGGTTGCCGCGTCGCGCGCGGCCTGTTCCTCGAATGCCGTGCGATCCATTGTCGGCAACTCTGCTCCATAACCGGTCGCGCGAATCCGCTCGACCAGCAAGTCCGGCGACGTCGCCGACGCGTCATATGCAATCGTGGCATTGCCCATCATCAGATTCACCGAGGCGTCGACCACCCCGGGTGCCTTGGCTAACGTCCGCTGAACGCGACCCTGGCAGGCGGCGCACGTCATGCCCGAGACCGGGATGACGACCTTCTCCGATGATGCCGGAGGCGCAGCGGGCCGCGGGTGCGTGATATTCGCGGTGGTCATGGTGTGTGTCCTCGCGCGGGTTGAACTACTCGGCGACGAGCTTGCCGCGCAGCATGCTCATCCCGCAGGTGAACTCGTAGACGCCAGGCTTGGGCGGAGTGACGGTGACGGCGGTGGTCTCATGCGCTGGGAGATACGTGCGGATGCCGAAGTCGCCGAACACGACTTCCTCCGAGCAGCTCGACGTCTCCTGGCGGTCGAACAGCAGGCGCACGGGGGAGCCGGCCCTCACGCGAATGGTCGACGGGGTGTAGCCGCCGTGCACGGCGATGGTGACCTCCTGCGCGCCACTCGTGGGGCCAGCGGTTGCCGTCGCCGGTGCGCGCTCTGCCGCGAAGAAGTACCAGTTCACCCACACGATCGTGGCGCCAGCCGCGGCGATCACGAACCAGTCGATGCCACCGAGTGAGAAGGGCATGGTGATGATCTCCGCGTGTGGAGGGAGATCAGTGCGACGAGCAGCAGCTGCCGCCCGTCGATGCTTGCGGGAGGCTGGCTTTCTGCTGCACTCCGACAGCGGATCCCGTGTCGGACGCGAAGCTCGCCTGGTAGCCCGCGTCGCGGATGGCTTCGATCACTGCCGCGGGGCTCACCGCTCCTGGCTCGAACGACACAGACGCCCGACCGATGCGCACCTGATCGACCTCGACACCCGGGAGGCCCTCCAGCGCGTCGCGCACCGCGCCAATGCAGTGGCCGCATGTCATGCCTGCGATCGTGAGCTCCAGGGGGTGCGATGACTCCGTGCCGCGCGTAGCTGCAACGGCTGGCGCAGCAGGCGAGGTCCCAGGGGCGCTGTGTGCTCCAGCGTTGCGTGAATCGATCGAGCCAGACATGCGAGAACTCCGGTGACGGGAGGCCGGGACATCCGGGAGTGGATACCCTGGTAGGGTATATAGATATATACCCCCCACCCCTATGTCAAGGCGTTCTGCGCTCGGCTCGACTCGCTGCCCTTCACGCTTTGCGTCGGTGCAAGACCGGTCGATCGACTCATGCGGCGCATCACCCGGATGTCGTTCTTGTATCCGACGCCACAGTGGCGAAGCCTACACAGTCACCTCATCACGGTATCACGACCATGACTCCTGCACTGCCTTCGACGCCTCCGACCTCCACCCTTGCCACGCTCTGGCAGCGCGTGCTCGCCGTGGCCGGCGCGACCCTGGTGGCGGCCTGTTCTCCCGAGCGCGCGACCGCGCCGGGCGTCGTCTCCGCGAGCGCTGCCCTCGGCGTCACCAGCGCATCGGCGGAAGACCATGCGCTCGCGTCCATCCGCGCTGCGACCGCCAGATACCATCGCGCCGATGTGGCGATTGCGGCGGGATACCTCAACACCGGCGAGTGCGTGGCATCGCCGAGCGGCGGCATGGGGATCCACTTCGTGAATCCCGCC
The DNA here is from genome assembly GCF_002483225.1 of Gemmatimonas sp. UBA7669. Lineage (NCBI taxonomy): Bacteria > Pseudomonadati > Gemmatimonadota > Gemmatimonadia > Gemmatimonadales > Gemmatimonadaceae > Gemmatimonas > Gemmatimonas sp. UBA7669. Next base: position 26,169 of record NZ_DLHL01000001.1, read on the forward strand.
TTCATGGGATCGCCCGCGCCGAACGGTGATGCCGTGTTCGACCCGGCGCGGCCGGAAGTGCTGATCTATGAGCCAACGAAGAACGGGCAGCTGCAGCTGGTGGCCATCGAATACCTCGTGTGGCGGGCACCGTGGGACGCTGCCCACCCGACCGCATCACCGTCATTCCTGGGTCACACGTTCGCGAAGAGCTTCGCAGAAGCGGCGCACGGTCTGCCGGACCACTACGAGCTGCACGTGTGGTTGTGGAAGCACAACGCGAACGGGATGTTCGCCGACTGGAATCCGAAGGTGAGCTGCCCTGCGGTCGCGACGATCCATCGCTGAAGCGGTCCTGCTCGACCACGTATCCTGCGGCTCGCCGGCTGTCCGGCACCGGTGAGCCGTCGGCGTGCAGGATGCACAACCACCGACCTGGAGGCGGCGGCTCCGCGCGACGAGTCGAACGTCCGCCGCGCGGCGAGTGCTCGACGCGCGGCGCACACGCGGCGTCGGGCATCGCTGCGATCGGCTATAGCCTCACCCGTCGCAGGAGCTGCGCGTTCACCGCGACGATGATCGTGCTCAGCGACATGAGCACCGCACCCACGGCCGGCGTGAGCACGATGCCCCACGGCGCAAGCACGCCCGCGGCGAGCGGAATGGCGACGATGTTGTAGCCCGCCGCCCACCAGAGGTTCTGCACCATCTTGCGATAGCTCGCGCGCGAGAGGTTGACGATGCGCGGAACGTCGCGCGGGTCGCTGCGCACGAGCACCACGTCCCCCGCCTCGACGGCGACGTCGGTGCCGGCGCCGATCGCGATGCCGACGTCCGCGGTGACGAGTGCAGGCGCGTCGTTGACACCGTCGCCCACCATCGCCACGCGCTTGCCCTCGCGTTGCAGCCGCTCGATGTGCGACGCCTTCTGATCGGGGAGCACCTGCGCCAGCACCGCGTCGATGCCCAGCTCGCGCGCGACGGCATCGGCGACGGCCTGCGCGTCGCCAGTCATCATCACGACCTCGATGCCCGCATCATGCAATCGCTTCACCGCGTCCGCCGATTCCGGGCGCACCGCATCGGCGACGGCGAAGGCGGCGATGGTGCGTCCCGACTCGACGAGGTAGATCACGCCTCGACCGGCCGCGGTCGTCTCATCGGCGAATCGCGAGATGTCGGCGCCCAGTGTGACCCCCATGCCGGCAAGCAGGTTGGGACCTCCCTCGGCGAATTGGCGCCCTTCCACCACCGCCCGCACGCCGCGTCCGGGAATCGCCTCGAATTGCGTTGCCGCCGGTACGGCGAGCTTGCGTTCCGCAGCGCTCTTCACGATCGCGCGCGCGACGGGATGCTCGGCGTCGCGCTCCACCGCCGCGGCGAGCCGCAGCGCCTCGTCCTCGCTCAGGCCCTCCTCCGTGCGCATCGCCACCACGCGATGTTCTCCCAGCGTGAGCGTCCCCGTCTTGTCGAAGACGACCGTGGTGAGATTGCGTGCCTCCTCCAGGCCGCGGCGATCGCGCACCAGCAGTCCGCTCTGCGCGCCAAGCGTGGTGGAGATCGCGAGCACGAGCGGCACCGCGAGTCCGAGCGCGTGCGGACAGCTGATCACGAGCACGGTCACGAGACGCTCGACCGCGGTCGCCATCGTCGCGCCCGCGGCGAGCCACGCCACGAACGTGACTGCGCCCGCGCCGATCGCGATCCACGTCAGCCAGAATGCGGCGCGATCGGCGAGCATCTGCGCGCGAGAGCGTGAGGCCTGCGCCTGCGCGACGAGGCGCATGATGCCGGCGAGCGCGGTGCGTTCCCCCGTGCCGGTGACCTCCACGCGCAGCGAGCCCGCCCCGTTGATCGCGCCGGCGATGACCTTCGTGCCCTCCTGCTTCTCGACGGGCGCCGACTCGCCGGTGAGCAGCGCCTCGTTCACCGTGCTGCGCCCCGCGCGCACGACACCATCGGCAGGGATGTTCGCGCCGGGACGCACGAGCACGACGTCACCGTCGCGCAGCTCCGTCACGGGGATCTCGTCGATCTGTTCCTGCGCTCCTGCTCCGCGCACCCGCACGGCCGTCGACGGGAGAAGCTTCGCCAGTTCGCCAAGCGCTCCCTGTGCCTGCGAGATCGACCGCATCTCGAGCCAGTGGCCGAGCAGCATGATGGTGACGAGCGTCGCGAGCTCCTCCCAGAGCGGCATGCCGGGGAAGCCGAGCGCCACGGCCGCGCTGAACGCGAACGCCACCGTGATCGCGAGCGCGATGAGCGTCATCATGCCGGGCAGGCGGTTGCGGATCTCGCCGATGGCGCCGGCGAGGAACGGCCAGCCGCCGTAGACGAAGACTGCAGTGCCGAACACGGCGGGGATCCACGGTGCACCGGGAACGTCCGGCGCGGAGTAGCGGAAGGCTCGCTGGAGCATGTGGCCCCAGACGAGCGTCGGCAGTGTCAGCAGGAGCGAGAGCCAGAACTTGCTGCGGAACATCGCGACCGAGTGGCCGGCGTGCTTGTCGTGCGCGGCGTGGTCGGTGACGTCGTGCCCGGCGTGCCCGGCGTGCCCGGCGTGCCCGGCGTGCCCGGCGTGCGTGCCCGTGCCCTGCGGCCGTCCGTGGCGCGCTGGCATTTCGGGTTCTGCAGCCACTCCGGACGCGGCCGGATGCAGCGGCTCCGGTTGCTGCTCCACGTGTGGTCGCGCGTGCCCACGATGCCCTGCATGCGGATCAGTCATGCCGCGCTCCGTTCGTGCGTGGGGTGGGTACCGTCGCCAGGCAGCATGCGGTGCTGCGCCTGGGGCTTTACGCTGGATAGAATAGCTTCGGGACGATGGCGGGGCCATTCGGCACTCGTGTGAGCACGCACGACGAACCCGCCGCGCTCGGTGATCACCTTGATCCCGCCGATCGGTTGCCGATTACCGGATGCGGCGGTCAGCACCTCCTGAACGGAGTCCTTGTCGCCCTGTCGGCCAAGTGGCTCTCGCGGCGCTCGCGATTCACAGCTTGTACGCCTCGCAGGCTCTTGCGCAGTCGGCGGCGTCATCCATGCATGCCTTGCACTCGGCGTGCGCGGCCAACGGCCGACAGGCCCGTTCGCAGTCGCGACAAGTCTCGGCACAGATTCCTGCGAGGGCCTTCAGCCTCGACACGGGAAAAGTATTCGTGCCAGCCATTGCGCCCATCGCGTCGCACATCGTGAGCATCTCGATCACGCGCGCCTGACAGTCCGCGAACGCGGTCATGCCTTTGCGCAACATCTCGTTGCACATGGTCAGACAGGCTGCACCTGAACTCCGGCAGTCGTGGCATGCCGCGATGACGGCTTGCCGGCGCGCCGCTTCCTGGGTCATTCCCGAGGCGACAGGCTTCGATTGCGAAGGCAGGGCCGCTGCGGGTGCAGTCCCTGCGACAGCGGCCGCTCCGGCAGTCAGGCAGAATTGTCGACGATCCATGAAACCCTCCTTCGTTGTACGTGAATGATGGGCCATTCTCAGCTGCTGGTGCGCCGTACGAGTCAATCCTCGCTCGGCCGTTGGGCCGAAGCGTCTTGCTGCCCATCAGTGGTGCTTGTACCAGCCGAGACCTCGAATGTCGTTCCACGACGTGGTCTGGTGACATTGATAGCACTGGTCGACGCGCGCATCCGGCCGGCGTGCAACGTTCCTTGATACCATGTCGAAATGCATCATCGAGTGACTCGGCGGCGCCTGATGACATTGCACACAGTTGACCGAGCTCGCCGACGGGTGCTTGAACTCCGGGATCGTCCACGCGGCGGTGGCATGACAGGACGCGCAGTCCCGTCCGAACAACGATTGATGCCGGTCCTTGGTGCCGTGACAGGATGCGCAGTCGAGGGCCGCCTCCCTGGTGGTGACCCGTGGATGTGCCGCGGTTCGCGTGCGCGATCCGTCGTGCTGCCGCATCCAGGCCAGTAGTCGACGATTCGTCTCGTTGTCCGCATCCTGCCGTGCCGACTTCAGGCCGATGTCGGCCAGTCCCGCATGCGTCATCGTGACGGGACGCACGGCCAGGCCCTGATGCTCGACGTGGCATCCGCGACACGTGCCGACGGTTGCATGAAAGGCGGTTGACTGCCGCTGCAACAGCGCCGTATTGCCCACATGACATCCGATGCACTTCGCGCCCTCCGCGCTTTTCGCCGGCGTGTGGCATGCAGCACAGTTTCTCTCCAGCGACGCATGCGCGGCGGACAGCCGGCCGGGACTCACCTGCCGCTGCAGGAGCGCCACGTCGGCCTGTTGCCCGTCGTACAGCGCGAGTGCACCCGTCGCGAGCACGGCGCTCATGGCCGCGAGGATCAGGAGGCGTCGACGTGACATGTTCAGGACAGCCACCGAAGACCGAAATGGATCGACGCCCACACGTGCAGTCCGAGCAGGACGTAGAAGGAGATCGACGACACGACGTGCGCCACGAGCCAGATACCGAAGCGACGCCTCAGCACGGCATCCATCCTGATGGCATACTCGAGATCGGCGATCGAGCCCGCAAGCTCCGCGGCGCGCCGTTCGACTCCGGATGCGTCGTCACGCGGTCGAGCCGCAATCGTGCCGGCGAGCTGATTGTACGAGGACACCAGCGGACCGAGCGTTCGCTGCTTCTCGCGCAGCCCGACGGCGACCATTCCCATGACGTGCCGGCCGACGTAGCCGGTGAAGACAACGGCGAATACGGCCCCCATCAACGCAGTGCCGAGCGGACTTCCGAAGCGATGGCCCGTGTGAAGGATCGCGAGTATCGCACCGGCGATGCCGCCGTAGATATGCCAGGCCAGCAAGGTGCTCACCGTCAGGCGAGCGACGACACGCCGCTTGAGGCCGGGAATGCGCTTCACCGCCGCGTAGAGGAGCGATGGCCCGCCCAGCAGGACGGCTGCGGAGATTCCCAGAACCGCTCCGGTACCGCTGCCGGGAAAGCGTGGCGAGCGATGCACCGCGAAGCCGAGCCAGAGCACCAGCTGCAAGGCGATCAGACCGGATACCACGGCCCGCTCGCGCTGCATCGAGGAGCGCATCGGGATGCCTGCGCCCGCGTCAAGCATCGACGGTGATGTCGGTGGTCGCCATGGCCTGACAGGCCAGCACGATGCCAGCGGCGACATCCGCGGGCTCGAGCGCGTCCTGCACCTCCTGCGTGACGACACCCGACAGCAGCCTGGTCTTGCACACGCCGCAGGTGCCCACCCGGCACGAGAAGTCGATGTCGACGCCCACGTCTTCCGACGCCTCGAGCAGCGACTTCGTCGGCGACATCATGGCGGTCTTGCGTGACTTGGCGAACGTCACCACTGCGACCTTCACGTCGGCCGCGAGAGTCGCTTCAGGAGGAGTTGCGGGCTTCTCCTTGCCGATGAAGACCTCGGTGCGGATCTGCTCCGCCGGCACACCCACGTCCGCGAGAATTGCCTTGACCGCATCCATCATGGGTGGTGGCCCACAGATGTGAATGCGACGACTCCGCAGCTCCGGCACGTGCTCCTCGAGCAGCGCCCGCGTGATGCGTCCGGTCCGGTGCGGCCACGACGACGACTCGACGCGCTCGGCGACGATGACCACGTGCAGGTTGGGATAGCGCCGCTGGAGATACTCCAGTTCCTCGCGATAGATCACGTCGACTTCGCCGTTGACGGCGTAGAACAAGAACATGTCACCGGACCACGACCGCGCCGTCAGGTATCGCACGATGCTCATCATCGGCGTGACGCCAACGCCTCCGGCGATCATCACGATGCTGCTCGCTTCAGTGCCGGACATGGTGAACCGGCCCGATGCCGCGGTGACCTGCACCGTGTCGCCCTCCTTGACCCGGTCGTGCAGGAACCGTGACACGGCACCGTGCTCGTCCCGTTTGACCGTGATCTCACATGCCTCGTGCAGCGTCGGCGACGACGCGATCGTGTAGGAGCGCTTCACCGGCTGGTCGCCGGGCGTGACGGTGACCGTCAGGAACTGACCGGGCAGGAACGTGAACGGCAGTGTGCTGTCGGTGGGATGCGCGAGCCGAAAGCTCTTGACTGTGGGTGTCTCGCGAAAAATGCGCACGACACGCAGGAGACCCGTCCAGGCATTCTGCTTCTGCTGCGCCGACGACACCGTGGGCGTGGTCACTGCCAGCGAGTCGGGTGCCGGTTCCCGCATCGCCGGTGGCGGCGAAGCCAACCCCTCAGCCATTAGGGGCGGAGCAGCCGTTTCCCCGACGAGACGCGCGACCAATGCGTCGGCGCGACGCATCCTGGCACCGTTCAGCGCAATCATCGTGATCGCGAAGGCTGCCAGAATGAACATGGCGGCATAGTGGAACCACGATAGTCCGAACAGTCCGTGTGGCGGCGGCCCCTCGGCCATCGCCGTGAGGTTCATCTCGCGGCGGAACCAGCCCAGCGCCACGTCCTGCGGAGAACGTCCTTCGGCCATGGCGCGCCGCAGGCTCACGCCGCTCTCGAATTGTGCAAGGCCCTCGCGCACCTGCGCACTTGCGTCCTGCATGGCCACTGCATCGGAGCGCAGGGCGGCTGCATTCAGCATACCGAACGCCTCCATCATGATCGTGCTGCCTGAGAGCATGTACTGCCCGGCGATCCGCTCGAACTCCTGCCGGTTTTCCCGCGTGAGCTCAGGCACCTGCATCATGGAGGGGTAGAGCGCCTTCGCGAGCCCACCCCCCGTACCGCAGTGCTCTCCTCCCATCATGCCGCACATGCCTTCACCCATGCGGCCGGCCGCTGCGCGAGAGGCGCTGTCCTGCGACACCGAGTCCGTCATGCTCGGTGTCGACGCGACACCCGGCGCCGCTTGTGCGGGCGGTGGCGTCGACCCGGGCGCTGCCGCCGGGTGATGCTTCTCGTGGTCCTTCGCCACCTGTCCGCGTGCCGTGGCGAACGCGGACAGCACCAGAAGCATCGCGGCGGCAACGCGCATGCTACTGGCCCGGGTTCGTCAGGATCACCTTCAACGCCTTCTCCTTGGACGCGTCGGCGAAGGTGTCGTACGCCGTCATGATGTCATCGAGCGCGAAGCGATGCGTGACCAGCTGTGCCGGCTGCAGCTTGCCGGACTGCACCAGTTTCAGCAGCATCGGTATCGCCGCCGTATCGACGAGTCGCGTGGTGATCGCGATGTTGCGATCCCAGAGCTTTTCGAGATGCAGCTGCACCGGCTTTCCGTGCACTCCGATGTTCGCGAGGCGGCCCCCAGGCGCCAGGATCGCCTGGCAGATGTCGAAGGTCGCGGAGACTCCCACCGCCTCGATGGCGACGTCCACTCCCGCGTCATTGGTCAGCTTCATCACCTGCTCGATCGCCGTGCCGTCGGCACTGCTGATCTGCGTGGTGGCACCCAATGTGCCGGCAACACGGAGGCGGTTCGCGTCGAGGTCGATCATGATGATCTCCGCGGGCGAGTAGAACTGCGCGGCCAGCAGGGCCGCCAGACCGACCGGGCCAGCTCCGATGATCGCGACCCTGTCTCCCGGCTGCACCTTCCCGTTCAGCACGCCGCACTCGAACCCGGTCGGAAGGATGTCACTCAACATCACGAAGGCTTCTTCGTCTGCATCGTCCGGAAGATGGTGGAGGCTCGTTTCGGCGTGCGGAGTGCGCACGTACTCGGCCTGTGTCCCGTCGATCGTGTTGCCGAGTATCCATCCGCCCTTCCGGCAGTGCGAGTACATGCCCCGCCGGCACAAGTCGCAGACCCCGCACGCGCTCACGCATGCGATGAGCACGCGATCCCCGACCTTGAACGTCGACACGGCGGACCCCACGGCCTCGATGACTCCGATGCCTTCATGCCCGAGGATACGACCGGGCATCACGCTCGGCACGTCACCCTTCATGATGTGCAGATCGGTCCCGCATATCGTGGTCGTCGTGATGCGGACCACTGCATCGCCAGGATCCTGAATCGCGGGACGCGGCATTGCAACCCATTCGCGTTTCGCGGGCCCGCGGTAGACGAGGGCCATCATGGTATCGTCGGAGCCGACACGACTCACGACATCTTTCCGGAGCTCTTGCGTTGCCGGCATGATCACTACCTCTGGTGTGTGCGTATGCGAAAACTGCTCGCGCTGATGCCCGGTACGCCGTCAACGTCGGGCGGGAGAATCAATCCGTGCCAATGAATTGACGCGACTTCGTGCGGGTCCATTCGTGACATGCAGCATCGATCACCAGATCGATGCCACCGGCACCGGACGCGCCGGCCGCACGCGTGCGGGCGATAGCCGTTCGAGGCTGTCCAGAGACGGCTGCCGGGCCGAGCACCGACCACGCACCCATGGCAGCCGCGTCCTGCAACAGCTGGCGACGCGTCAGCAGCGACCGAAGCGCCGTCATCGGTGCGTGAACTACTTTGCCGATGGGTTCCCGACACCGAGCAGCTTGCTGCGCTGCTCGGCGGTCAGAAGCTTCGTCGCTTCGCCAACCGCCTCGATGAACGCGAGTCGCTGTGTTGCGCGCAATTCTTCTATCTCTCGCGCCTTCGCCTGCACCTTTGGCGCATCCGGCTGATCGGCACCCGTCAGCGTCCAGAGATCCTGCTCGGCCTGTGCGATGCGTCGTTCTGCATTCGCACGATCGACCATCGCTCGCTCCTTGATCTTCGCAAGCGCGGTCTTCTGGTCGCTGGTCAGTCCAATCTGCGGCTGATCGAGAAAGAATCCCGTGGACCCGACGTGATACACGTGCGATGTGCCCGGAACGCCGGGCATCGACGACATCGAGCGCGGCGTCGTGGCCGCCGCTGACGTGCTGCCCGTGGTCGGAGCCGAAGGCATGGTCATACCCGGCATGGTGCTGCCGGCCGCTGCCTTGGTTTTTGCTGGAGGCATCGCACCAGCCTTCGGCTTCATCGACGACATCTTGTCGTCGTCCATCATCTTCATGCTGTCCGGCGGCATTCCCATTTCGCCCTTGTGCATGTCCATCCTGCCCATGCCTCCGGACATCGCGCCCGCTCCCATCATGTCGTCCATCATTCCGCCCATCGGCTTCTTCGCCTTGTCGCCCATGGGCATCGCACCTGCGGGCTTGGCACCCATCCCGCCCATCTCACCCATGTCGTCCATCCGCTTCATGCCTGGCTGCATCGCGCCGGTGGGCGCACCCGTCGACGGCATGGACTGCTGCTTCGCCAATGCGGCCTTCAGCCTCGCGACCTCTGCGCGAAGGTCGGCGAGTTGCTTGGCAACCTGCTGGTCCTGACTGGACGCTTGCGCGGCGACCGTGAATGGCGGCACCGTCACGACGGCCGCAGCGGCCATCAAGGCCACCATGGGTACGAGTCGGCGGACCGGGAATGCGTTGATCGAATGCATATGGCTACTCGGTTGATGAAAGCACGGGTTGGTTCTACGCCAGGAACTGCCGCCGTACGGCGCACTGGTGCGGAACGACAGCGAGTTCCGTCGACACCGTATGTTCTCCGTGCTACCTGAAGTCTGCGCTCCGCTTGCTCGCATACAAGTCGACGATATGCAGTGTTCTCGGCAGGGAATCCCTGACGTCAGTCCTCGGTCCTCGCGGCCTTGCTCGCCGGCAGCGTACGCACGTACTGCGCGATCGCGAGAATCTCGGCGTCCTTCAGCTTGCCCTCGAAGGGGCGCATGTCCTTCCCCTTGCCATGACGGATCACGTGCACCAGCGAGTCCACGCTCAGCGTTGCCATGAACGTGGCATCCGTCAGGTCCCGGATCTTCGGATACTTGGCCTTGTTGGTCGCCGAGGGGACGCCGACGGCCCCGTGACACTGCCGGCAGTTCTTGAGGTACAGTGCCTTGCCGTCGGACGGCGGCGCCTGCGCGGCCGCCGAACGTGGGAGCGAAACGATGGCGATCGCGATCGCCACCATGAGACGTTGCGTCGACTTGATGGCCATGAGAGTTCCTGCGCGAGATGGGAGGACGTGGTTCAGAACGCGATGAGCAGTTCGGCCGCGAGACGCTGGCGTCGCGGACCGAGCATGCGCTGCGGGTCGTCGAGGACCCATTCGAGACCCAGGCGCACATACTCTGGAGAACCAAGCGGCTTCACGGCGCCGACCACCCAGCGCCGAAGCTGGTCGTCGGACCGGTCGCGATTGCGATCGAGGGTTTCGTACCGGCCATAGACGGCGACAGGCCACTCGGTGAACGAGTACTGCGCCGAGCCCCAGTAGCCGGCCCCGGAGGCACGTGGCCCGTCGAGCGCCGTCCCCTCGTCGTCGAGAAGAGGCAGACGCGTGTCGCGTCCAAGCGCATAACCACCGAGGAGCTCCACGTTGCGGTAGATCTTGTTCGCGGTGGCGACGAAGCGAGTGTACCGCGCTGCGCGGTCGGGGGCGGCAAAGTCGAGGCCGGGCGTCGAGCCGAAGTACGCCATGAGGGCCACACCCGACCCGTTGGCGTCCCACATGAACTGGTTGGTCACGGCGAGGTCGACGCGGCTGGTGAAGCGCGTCTCCGCCTCCTCGTCCTCGCCTCCAGCGCCGGGGTCCGCGACAGTGCGCGCGGCGGTTTGCACACCGTTCACGCGTGCGAACGACGCGCCACGCAGGCGCAGCGCCTTCGCGGCCGTCACCGACGCTTCGCCCTCCGCCTCGAGCGGCTCGACCGCACCCAGCCCGCGAAGCGCGCGCACGGACAATCTGTTGCGCCCGTTGAAAACCCAGAACGCTTCCGCCGCGGCGTTGTCGGCGCTGAATCGGAACGGAACGGCCGCAGTGAGCCCCTCGCCGATCGCCAGCGGCACGGCAATGCCGGTGGGCCTGTCGAGACCCGCGAGCGCGCCACCGTAGATCAGGTGGCCCATGCCCACGCGGAGTCCGCCGTACGAGGTCTCCTTGCCCCACGTTCCCGTGCCCTCGACGGCGTACTCCGCCGCACCGCCGGATTCGCGGCCGATTTCCACGTATGCACCGAAGTTCCTACCGAACGGTCCGGCGAGGAAGGCGCTGGCCAGCGGAATGGTCACGTCGTTCGTCGCGTCGTCGCCGGTTGTCCTGGCGTACGCATATTCCACGCGCGTCCGCTGTCCCAGGTACTCCCGGATCCGGCGCATGTCGGCCTTCTCGCCGATCTCGTCGGGCATGCGATAGCCGGCCCACTTGAACTGGATGCCGGTCGCGTTCAGTCGCGGCACCGCGGGCGAATGACAACCCGAGCACGACATGTTGTAGCGCCGCGCCCACGGGGGCAGCGCGTGAGACACCCGCGGCGCGAACGCGAGAGCGACGATGGTCAGCAGCGTGACCGCACGAATGACTACGAACGACTGGGGGCGTCGCATCGGATCTCCCATGTGTGACGTGAATGCACACCGGCGCTCACGTACCGGGTGCCGGCGAGGCGGCCTTGAGCTGCGGGAACGTGTCGCGGAAATCGGGCTGACGCGGTGGCGCCCCCGGTCGTCCACGCAGCGTGCCGAGATAGCGCGCGAGCTCCTCGACCTCCTGGTGGCTGAGCACCGGCGGGCCGAAGCCCGGCATCTCGCTCTCCGGGTGGAAGAGCCGTGGCGACTCGATGAAGCTGTGAAGCCATGCGGTCGAGCGTTTCAGGCCGACCTCGGTGAGTTCAGGCCCCTCGTCGCCTCCCTTCTGCCCCGCCACCACGTGGCAGCTCGCACACTGGCGCTGGAAGCTCGCGCGACCTGCGCGCTCGACGGCGGCCAGCGGCGCCGAGTTCGCGGAGGCCAGCTCCGGCCCACGTTCACCGCGCATCGCGCCGAGCTCCTGAAGCGCAGCGCCGAGCAGATAGCCGGATCCGCCGAGCAGCACGGAGAGCGATGCGAGCGCCACCGGGCGCTTGCGGAGGTTGCGTGCGCTGCGACGATCGAAGAACGGCAGCCCGATCAACGCGACGAACAGCAGCAGCGGCACCCCGACCGCGACGGTACTCTCCAGCGACCCCGGGAACAGCTTCAGGAGCTGGTAGAACGGGAGGAAGTACCACTCCGGCTGCGGCACGTAGGTCGTGTCCGTCGGATCCGCTGGCGGCTCCAGCGTCGCGCCGCGCACGAGCGCGAGCGCGGCGATGACGAGCACGACGGCGGCCGATGCGACCAGGTCCTTCGTCACGATGTGCGGCCAGAAGCGCACGCCGCCGCGCTTCGTCGCCGCGTACGCGGCGGCGTAGTGCGCAGGATAGGCCGGGTCGTCCGTGCGCGATGGCGCTCCCGCCTCGAGGGCTGCCGTGCGCGCAGCGATCCCCTGCCTGATCACGAGCACGAGGTGCAGCGCGACGAACCCGCCGAGCAGGATCGGGAGCCAGAGGACGTGCAGCGCATAGAAGCGGGAGAGCGTCGCGGCGCCCAGCATCGACCCACCGCGCAGCACCGACGCGACGAACCCGCCGACGACTGGCGCCGTTCCGGCGAGACTGGTGCCGACCTGTGTCCCCCAGTACGCCTTCTGATCCCAGGGCAGCAGGTATCCGGTGAATCCGAACGCGATCGTGATCGCGAGGAGCGCCACGCCGAGCAGCCAGTTGGGTTCGCGCGGGTACTTGTATGCGCCCATCGCGAACACGCGCACCATGTGCGCCATCACGAGGAGCACCATCGCGCTCGATCCCCACGTGTGCATCCCGCGGAGGAATGCGCCCATCGGCACCTGCGTCTGGATGTAGCGGACGCTGTCGTACGCGTGATCGGGGGCGGGGGCGAAAAACGTGGCGAGCACGACCCCGGTGACGACCTGCACCAGGAACGCCGTCAGCGCTGCGCTGCCGAGGGTGTGCCACCAGGTGAGGCCATCGGGCACCGGACGATCGAGCAGCGTTCGCCGGATCCCGCGCCAGTCGATGCGCTGGTCCAGCCAGCCGCGCCGCTGTGAGGCGATGTCGTCGGACGACGGATCGGACGGCTCGACCGGATTGTCCACGTCACGCCTCCGCGCGTTCGGGGACACCGATCCGGAACGTCTTGTATTGCACGTACACCGCGCCCGCCTCCACCTTCACCGGCAGCGGATCGAGCCCGCGAGGTGGCGGGCCGCCCACGACGGCCCCGGTCCTGCCCTCGAAGAGGCCGTGATGGCACGGGCAGTGGAAGCGCTGCGTATCCGGCTCGTAGGTGAAGCTGCAGCCGAGGTGCGGGCATACCCCGCTGTAGCACGTGAACGTCTCGCCGTCCTCCGTGCGGAGCCAGACGTTGCGAAGCACGCGACTTTCGACCCATGCGTCGCTCACCGGCTCGACGAAGCTGACCGCGACCGGTACTCCGATCTCCACCTGATCGGCTTCGGTGACCTTGATCCACTCCTCGGAGCCCGCCTTGCGGCGACCGGGCGACAGGAACGCCACGAGTGCGGGAACACCCACGACGGCGCCCACCGTGGCTGCCGCTCCTGCGCTGAGCAGCTGGAGCGCGATTCGTCTGGGCACGGGAGTCGCCGCGCCGGCCGTACCCGCACCGTCGACGGGTGCGGTGTGCGACGCCGTGTCGCACGCATGGCGTTCGTCGGCGTGCGCCGAGCGCGGCTCGCCTGTATTCGGATCCGGGAAGGACATGCGCTATTACGCCGTGAGTTGAACGTCGCGGTGGTGGAGATCGCCGGGAGGAGTGGAGTGTCCAGACTCTGGCGCAGCGTGCTGAGCGCCAGCTGAGCGCTCGCTGAGCGTTCCGGTCGCATCCCGGACTCGCCAGCTCCGCACGGCAGCAGGGTGCCGGCACCGTGCTCGCCGCGTGCGGGAATCCCCGACCTCCGGCGCCGGCCTTGTCCGCGGTTCCCTGAGGGATTTCAGGGAAGGCCCGATGGTGACGGTCGCGATTCGCGCGAATACTCCCCGTGGTCGGCGAGCGTCGTCGTGCGCTCCCCGGCTCGTCTCACCTCGTCCGGGCGCATTCCGGCGCCCGCCCGAGGCGACTCCTCCGGCAACCGGACCGATATGCACAAGGTACTCGTGATCGACGACGATCCCGCAATCACCAGCGTCCTCAAGCGCGGTCTCGCGTACGAAGGGTTCGCGGTGGATACCGCCTCGACCGGACCGCAGGGACTTGCGATCGCTCGCGACCACAATCCGGACGTCGTGGTCCTCGACCTCATGTTGCCCGGGATCGACGGCTACGAGGTGCTGCGCCGGCTTCGGCAGGCCGACGAGTGCCTGCCGGTGCTCATGCTCTCGGCGAACGACGCACCCGAGGCGCAGGTCAAGGGATTCGCAGACGGCGCCGACGACTACGTGGCGAAACCGTTCAGCCTCGACGTGATCGTCGCGCGGCTTCGCGCGCTGATGCGAAGGCGTCAGGCAGAGCAGCCCGACGTCCTGCGCTTCGACGACCTGTCGCTGGATACGGGCACCCGGCGCGCCCGCCGCGGGACCCGCGACGTGGAGTTGACCAACACCGAGTTCGAGGTCCTTCGCCAGTTCCTGCTGCACCCTCGCCGCGTGCTCCCGAAGCACATGCTCATGGATCGCGTGTGGGGCTACGGCTTCGACGGCGGTACGAACGTGCTCGAGGTATACGTGAAGCAGCTGCGGCAGAAGCTCGAGGCGGCCGGCGAACCACGGCTCATCCACACGTTCCGTGGTGCCGGCTATGTCCTCCGGGAGTGCTGATCGTCCGCAGCCGAGAGTACGGCCGGCGGCACGCCTCCATCGTCTGCGCGGACTCCGGCTTTCGTTGCGGCTCCGTCTCGCGCTCTGTTATGGAGCGCTGACGGCGGGTGTCGTCGTGCTGGCGTGCACATATGGCTACGCGGTGCACAGTCGCACGCACTACGAGCAACTCGACGGCAGCATGCAGGCAGCCGCGGTGCACATCGCCGCGGAGCTGGTGCTCGCGTCGACTCCGGGCGCGCGTGACACGGTGATCTCCGCTGCCACCAGCCTTGGTGTAGTGATCCGTCTGATCGATGCGCCTCCTGGATTCGTCGGGCAGTCCCGCGACGCCGGCGCGCCGAGCATCGATCCCGGCTGGCTCCGCCGGGCAACGCCGGGGCCGGCCTATCCACCCCTCGCCACGCTGGCCCCCGTCGTCCATACCCACGCCGACGTGGGCGGCAGATTCACGGTGTTCGCGCCGGCATCCGGCGCGCGCTGGCGCGTCTTCGATCTCCCCGCCACTCCGAGCCGTCCGGGCATCGCTGCCGTCGCGCCGCTCGAACAACTCGACGCCTCCCTGACGACCTTCGGGCACGTCATGGTGCTCTCCGGCGTCGTCGGGACGTTCGTGACCCTCGTGATGGCGTGGTGGATGGCGGCGCGACTCCTTCGCCCGGTCGTTTCCCTCACGGAGACCGCAGAGGAGATCGCGCGCACGCGTGCCTTCGACCGGCGCGTGGCGCTGCCGGGCGCTGGAGGAAACGCACACCACGCGCAACACGCGCAACACGACGAGCTCGCGCGGCTCTCTTCGACGTTCAATCGCATGCTCGCAAGCCTCGAACAGGCGTACGCGGGACAGCAGCGTTTCGTCGCCGACGCCTCGCACGAGATCCGGGCACCCCTCACCGCGATCATCGGAAACCTCGAGCTCCTGACACGGTCGGTCCCGGACGCGGAGCGCGCGGTCGCACTGATCGAGGCGCGCCGAGAAGCCGACCGGCTCGCGCGTCTCGTGGCCGACCTGCTCACCCTGGCGCGCGCCGACGCGCGTGCGAGGGTGATCCGCACCGACTACGTGGCGATGGCAGACGTCGTGAGCGACGCGCTACGCGACGCACGGCACCTGCTCCGCGGGCAGGTACTGTCCGTCGACGCGATCGACCATGTCGTCGTGACTGGCGATCGCGATCGCATGCTGCAGCTGCTGCTCATTCTCGTGGACAATGCCGCCAAGTACACGCCCGCTGGTGGCCAGCTGCACATCGCGCTTCGGCGGGTCGCGGATGGCGGCCGCACCGCGGCGGCGCTCTCCGTACGCGATTCCGGCGTCGGGATCGCGCCGGAGGATCTCCCGTACGTCTTCGACCGCTTTTTCCGGTCGGACCGTGCGCGTGCCCGCGAGCCCGGCGGCTCGGGGCTCGGATTGGGAATCGCGCAGTGGATCGTGGAGCAGCATCGCGGAACGATCACGGTCGACAGCACGCTTGGCGTGGGCACGACGGTTCGCATCCTGCTTCCGGCCGTCGAGTGAGCCGCGGGGCTACCGTGCGCATTTGGTCACGCACGCGCTCATCGGGTCACGCACCCATCGGCTCGCGACGCTGGTCGACGTAGAAGCCCGGGTTCGACGCGAAGCGCGAGGCACAGGTGGTGGAGCAGAGGTAGTATCTGCGTCCCAGGAAATCCCGGATGGCCGCAGCACTGCCGCCGGACACGCGCATGCCGCACACCGGGTCGACGTGCGACGCAAGCTTCTGATAGCCGGCATCCGTTTCGAACGAGAGATACAACTGCACGATGGCGAGTATCTGCTGGTCGAGCCACGCGACCGCGGCATCCCACCGTGCACGGGCCTCCGGTGACGCATCGTCGCCGCGCGCCACGATGTCGTCGAGCACGCCGAGCGCCACGGCGTGGTGCGCCTGATCGGGGAGTGCCACGAGTACCGGGATCACCTCCATACGCGTGAAGAGGCTTGCGGCGGCCCGCTCCACGTCCAGCAACGCGCCGGTCACGAGCGAGACCTTCGCCGGAATCCGATCCGTCCGTGCGAAGGCGAAGTGCATGCGCGTCCCGCCCGGCGTGTGGATCGTCTCCAGGCCGGAGTTGGGAAATCGGGTGGCGAGCACCTCCAGGCGAGACTGCAGCAGGCGCGTGCAAATGAACGACCGCACGCGCTCGAATGCTTCCATCGCGGCGTCACGGCTGGCCATCTCCACGGCAACTGCCTGCACCCGGCCCGCACGGCTGTGGGTCTGTGTATCGAGCAGTGCCTCGACGCCGCTCGCGAACGAGCCGATTCGCGGATCGTGCAGCTGGCGGTCGCGCAAGGCCTCGGACGGCAAGGGTGAACCGTGGTGCGTATCGGTCCCGGACTCGTCGCTGATCTCGCGGTCGGTCGTCATGTGATGCTCCATGATGATGTGATGCTCCGTCGACTGACGGGTAGCCGAATGCGGCGCCTGCCTGGACGAGCCCTCCGTCCGGCCGGATCGTACGCGTCCGCATTGAGCGCTCGCTGAGTGGCCGCTGAATCGTCGCGCGACGTCACCACCGCACCCACACGTTCCGATGTGCACGCAATGCGAAATGCAGGAACGCTCGCGTGTCCTAACGTGTCCTCACCGCGCGCTCAGCTGTCGTTCAGCGGGTCGAGTCAGCGTGTCGGAAGACATCCCGACAGAGGCCATCTTGCCAGACGACACCGCATCCTCGTATCCGGGGCGCCCGATCGCGCTACGGTCACCGGCACGCGCCGCATGGAGCGCCTCGTTCCGACTCGTCGGCGTCGCCGGTTTCCTCGGCGCCGCTGCGCTGGTGCTGCTCTACGAGCACCGCGTCCATGTGCTGGGCCTGCTGCCGTGGCTGCTCGTCCTGGTCTGTCCGCTCCTGCACGCTCTCGGGCATCGCCGGCACGGTGAGCACGTCGCCCATCCGGCCGGTGATCGGCACATGCCGCCGCCGACACCGCCGGGGTCCGGGGAGACCGGCCATCAGCCGCCGAGGACGTCATGAACCTCATGGTGTCGAGTATTCCGGTGCACGATCCGGCCTACGGTCTCTGGTCCGTCGTTCTCCTCAACGTCGCCCTGTTCACGGTGTTCGCCTACGGGTTCTTCCTTCCGCGTACGCGACACGACTGGCGCGTATTCGGCTCGTTTGCCGCGTTCCTCGTGGCGCTGTTTGCAGAGATGTACGGATTCCCGCTCACCATCTACCTGTCCTCTGCATGGCTGGGGCGCCGATTTCCTGCCCTCGACCCGCTGACGCACGAGAGCGGTCATCTCTGGAACGTGCTCATCGGCTGGCGCGGCGATCCGCATCTGAGCCCGTTTCACCTGTCGAGTGCCGTGCTGCTCGCAGTCGGCTTCGTGGTGCTCGCACGTGCATGGCCCGTCCTGCACGAGTCGCAGCGCAACGGCACGATCGCCACGACGGGTCCGTACTCGCGAGTGCGCCATCCGCAGTACCTCGCGTTCCTGCTCATCATGCTGGGATTCCTGTTGCAGTGGCCGACCATACCGACGCTCGTCCTCTTCCCCGTGCTTGCCGTGATGTACGTTCGGCTCGCGCGGCGCGAGGAGCGCGATGCGCGTGCACGCTTCGGCAATGCCTACGCGGACTACGCTGCAGTCACTCCCGCGTTTCTGCCTCGACTCGGCCGCGATTCGGGACGCCGGTTCAACGTGCCGCCCGCTACGCCGGGCGTTGGAGACGCATCCCATGGATAACGCCGTCGCGCTCGTGCAGGCGTACCTGCGCCTTCACGGCTACTTCACGGTGACCGAGTATCCCGTCATCGAGGCTCTGCGCGGCGGCGGTTACCGAAGCGCGACCGACCTCGACGTGCTCGCCGTGCGATTCGCGCACGCGAGGCACATCGCACCGCGACGCGGTGCCGCGACTGGCGACGACGACCAGTCAGGTGCAGATCCGGCGCTGGCTGTTCCGCTCGATCGGCCGGACATGATCATCGCCGAGGTCAAGGAAGGGGCGGCCGTCCTCAACGCGGCGGCCACCGATGCCGCGGTGCTCCGCACCGCCCTCGTGCGATTTGGCTGCTGCGAGAGCGACGGCGTCGGTGCGCTGGTGACGACCCTCCTCCACCGCGGACACGCGATCCTCCCCAACGGGCACGGCGTGCGAATGATCGCATTCGGATCGACGGTCGGCGCCGCGAACGGTGCGTATCACCGCGTCGCACTCGGCAGCGTGGTGGACTACCTGCAACGGTACGTGCGCACGCACTTCCACGCGTTGCGCACCATGAGTCCCAAGGATCCCGCGTTCGCCTTTCTTCTCACGCTGGAGAAAGCACTGCGTGGACGACGATCAGACGGAATGCCGCCGATGCACGGGACCGATGCCGAGATCATTTCCGGCTTCGCCGATTCCGTATGAGCAATCCTGCAGCGGGGACCAGAATGTTCGAACGACACGAGGAGTACGGCGCAACGATGGCGGTAGCCGGCGCCGCCCTGTTCGAGTATCTGGACGACCACCGGCGACTCTCCGGCCACATGCGCAGTTCCTCGTGGATGATGGCCGGGGGCCGGATGACCATGCACATGGATGCCCTCGGCGGCCAGGCGCTCGGATCGACCATCCGGCTCCGCGGACGGGTACTCGGTTTCGAGCTCTTTGCGGAGGAGATCGTGTGCGAGTTCGACCCACCGCACCGGAAGGCGTGGGAAACCACCAACGATGTCCGACTGCTCGTGATCGGCCCGTATCGGATGGGGTTCGACCTGGTCCCCGCCGGTGGGCACATTCGACTTCGCGTGTTCATCGACTACACGTTGCCTCATGTCGGCAGCTGGCGGTGGATCGGCCGGCTCATCGGCCCGTGGTATGCCCGCTGGTGCACGAAGCGCATGGTGGTCGATGCGCGGCGGGCGGTCGCGAGTGGCGCGATCCGACCCGATACCAGCTGCACGAGCGGCACGCGGCCCATGTCGCTCGTGCCGTGATCATCCCTCATCGCCAGACCACCTCCGATCACGCGGGAGATTCACATGTGGACCATGGACACTTCGCCACCGCTGATCCTCGCACTGCCGGGCAACGAACCGTTCGCGCAGGCCCTGTCGGCGCATCTCGTCGCGCACGACGACCCGGTGGTCGGCTCGGTCGACGTCCATCGCTTCGCTGATGGCGAAGCCGTCGTGCACGTGCCGCGCAACGTCGTCGCTCGCGACGTCGCGCTGGTCTGCACCCTCGACCGCCCCGACGCGAAGCTGCTGCCTCTCCTGTTCGCCGCTCGCGCGGCGCGCGAGCTGGGTGCCCACCGCGTCGGCCTCGTGGCGCCGTACCTGCCCTACCTGCGTCGCGACCGCCGCTTCCTTCCGGGCGAGGCCGTGAGCGCCGGGGCACTCGCTCGCCTGCTGGGCGAGGTCTTCGACTGGACGGCGACGGTCGACACGCACGCGCAGGATGTGCTCGATCTGCCCGGGTGTCGCAAGCTTTCCTGCGTCGTGGCCGACGCCGCACCGTGCGTCGCCGACTGGATCGCGAGTCACGTGCACGCGCCGCTCCTCGTGACCGCCGATGGCGAGGAGGCGCCGTGGGTACAGGTGATGGCCGGCCGGACGCGCATGCCGAGCGTGGCGGCGGAAGCACTGCGATTCGGAGACTGCGACACACGTGTGAACATCCCGGGCCTCGCACGCTGGCGGCATCGGACGCCGGTGCTGGTCGACGACATCATCTCCCCGTCGCCTGTGACGATCGCGACCATCACGCACCTGCTCGACGCCGGCATGGCTCCGCCCGTGTGCGTCGGCGTTCATGCCGTCTTCAGCGATGACGCCGCCGCGCTGCTCTCGGCGGCAGGTGCAGCGCGTCTCGTCACGTCCAATACCGTCGCCCATCCGACGAACGCGATCGACCTGTCGTCCACGCTTGCGAGCGCCGTGCTGACGGCGGACCTGTCTCGTGCGACGCATGAGGTGCGAGGCTGCGGACCGGACTGGTGCGACGCGTCCGGCGCGCGCGGTGACGGCTCATCCAGCACGGGCTGCGCACTCAGCAATCTCTACGTCGGCTGACGCGTCGGTCGGTCCCGGCCGGGGATCGACGTGATGAATGCAACGGTGCAGACTCCATGCATGGGATCTCGACTTCTGCTACTGATGATCGCCGGCATGGGCGGGTGCCAGCGCCAGGACGACGGCCCGACGCTCGACCCCGCGGCTGTTCGCACCGGGCGTGTCATCTACGAGGCACGGTGTGCGAGCTGCCACGGCGCAGCCGGTCAGGCCAGGCCCGACTGGAAGGTTCCCGATGAAAACGGCAACTACCCGCCGCCGCCGCACGACTCCACCGGGCACACGTGGCATCACGCGGACGGGCTCCTCCATCGCATCGTCGCGACGGGTGCGTCCGACACCGTGTCGCGTCGGCGTTCGCGCATGCCGGCCTTCGGTGCGACCCTCACCGATGGGGAGATCCGCGCGGTGCTGACGTATCTCAAGTCCCAGTGGACGCCCGCTCAGCGGATACGGCAGGCGGAGGTGAGCAGACGGGACCCGTTCATGCCGGCACGCGATGCCCGGCGAAACGCGCCGTGACGATCACGGCACGGCGCGAACGGCCGATCGCTCGTTCGCCGTGGCCGCACGTCGATCCTCCTCGTCCGCGATGTTCGTACCGGCTACCGGGACATCGCAACCCGTGACGCGAGCGCAGCCCGATACACGCGCGCGTACTCGCTCGCTGGCGCCATCCAGCCGACGTCGGCGCGCATGGTGGTGCCGACGATGGTGTGCCAGTGGCTCGGTACACGATACGCATTCAGCGCGCGCGCGATCCCGTCGTCGAGCGCGTCGCGCGTATGCGTCGCGAAGAGAATCCCGTTCACGCCGTCGATGATCGTATCCGCCAACCCGCCGACGCGGTGGGCGACGGGCAGCGCCCCGTAGCGCTGCGCGCGCAGCTGCGCGAGCCCGCAGGGCTCGTAGACCGACGGCACCAGCGCGAGGTCGGCACCGGCGAGCAGCCGACGTTCGGCGGCGTCGCTGAATCGCGTGCACACCGCGACGCGGTCGGGTGCGGCGTCGGCACGCGCATGCAACGCGTCCGCGTAGCGCGTCTCGCCCTCTCCCAGTACGACCACCTGCACGTCCGGGCGTTCGAGGACGCCGGCGGAGAGGAGCAGGTCGAACCCCTTCTGCCTGTCCAGTCGCGCACACACGGCGATGAGCGGCACAGCCGGCTCGATGGCGAGACCCATCGCTTTCTGCAGCGCTGCCTTGCACACGCGCTTGCCGTCGAGCGCATCCGGCCCGTACCGCATCGGCAACTCGACATCGGTGCGGGGATCCCAGCACGTCAGGTCGATGCCGTTCCGGATGCCGACCAGCCGTTCGCCGAGTGCGGTGAACGCGTCATGCAGCCCGAATCCGCCGAGCGAAGTGCAGAGCTCCTCCGCATGTGTCGGGCTCACCGTCGTGACGTGGTCCGCTACGGCGAGTGCGCCCTTGAGCAGGTTCGCCCGTCCGTACCACTCGAGGCAGCGCCAGTCGTAGAGTTCCGCCGGGAGGTCGAGCGCGCCCACGTCTTCCGCGGAAAGATGCTGCTGGAACGCGGCGTTGTGCACGGTGAGCACCGACGCGACTCCGCGCAGCGCGGGATCATGTGCGTACGTCGTGCGCAGGTAGAGGAGTGCGAGTCCGGCATGCCAGTCGTGCGCATGCAGGATGGCGGGCGTGCCTCCGGCGCGGCCGCGAAGCGCATGCAGGGCCGCGTGGCACAGCACCGCGAAGCGACGCGCGTTGTCGGCGAAGTCGACCGCGCCCTCGCCGTAGATCCCCGCTCGATCGAAGGCCTCGTCGCAGCGCACGAAGACGAGATCCGGTGTGCCCGGCAGGGCGGCCGACGGCCGATAGAGTTGCGTCTCTGGTCTCCACGATCCGACGGCGAGCGGCAGGACGTCGCTCGCGGGGACGAGCTCCACCCCGAGTGCGTCGAGGGACTGGCGGGCCTTCCGGTACAACGGCACCACCACAGCGACCGGTGCATGGGCGGCCTGGTGAGCAGCGAGCGCCGCGACCGCCTCGCCCAGGCCGCCGGTGCGCACGTAAGGCCAGCATTCGGCGCTCACATGAAGCACCGGAGCGTGCGACGGCGCGCTGAGCGGCTGGATGTCGGTGCGTGCGGGCGCACCGCGGCGCGAAGCACGCGTCGTGGCGGACGAGCCGGCCCCCGCCGAGGTCGGCCGGGCGGGCCTCCTCGGGGCGGGAACGCACGTCGAGTGGAGTCGGGATGAGCGTGTCATGGTCGTGCCTCAATGGCGCCACGTGTCCAGCGACTCGAGCAGGCGCGACAGATCGCGATCGTTCGTCGCGATGCCGACGGATGCGCGCACGGCGCCGATCGGCGCGCCATCCATGCAGCGGGAAAAGCGCTCCTTCCAGAGCTGTGGGTCGGGATGATGTCGTCGCGAGCTTTCGATGCAGGCGGCCGTACGTGCCGCGTCGAATCCGAACGCGTGTTCGGCCGCTCCCGGGTTGCAGAAGCATCCGCTGCGAACCGAGACACCGTGCTCCGCGGCTCGTGCCTCGACTCGCTCGTGGTGAATCCAGTGGCCGCGGCGATCCGAGAGATTGAACGCGACCGTGCCGCCGCGCGCGTCTCCGTCGGTGGGGCCGTAGACCGTGACGAGCGGCCGGCCGTTGCGATGGCGGAGGGCATGCAACTCGCGGATGAGCGCGACGGGCATCGGTCGCAGCTGCTCACTCACACGCGCCATGCCGATTTCGCGAAACATGCCGAGCCCATAGGGTACCGCGGACAGCGCGAGGAAGTTCGGGGTGCCATCCTCGAAGCCGGCGAAGCCCGTGCGCAGCATGTGCATGTCGTTCTGCACCGAGGAGAACTCCACGGTGCCGCCCGCAAACCAGGGACGGCGCAGCCGCGCCAGCGCGTCGCGACGGGCCACGAGCGCGCCGACGCCCGTGGGATAGCCCAACAGCTTGTAGAGCGACAACGTGACGAAGTCCGCCGGCACGGCGCGCAGCGACAGCGGCGCGCTGGGCACGAACGCGGCGGCATCGAGCAGCACGACATAGCCGAGTGCTCGCGCGCGATGTACCAGATCCAGTGGGTGCCGTACTCCTGAAAAATTGGACTGGGCCGGAAACGCGAAGAGACTCGGCTGACGTGGCACGGCGGATTCGAGAATCCGCTGCGCATCCCGCAGACGAAGGTCCGCATCCAGCGGCACGTGCGCGGCAGCCACGCCTGCACGGCGCGCGAATTCACGGATCCCGAGTACCGAGTTGTGGTTGTCTGCCGACAGTACGAGGCGCGACTGCGGTCCGAACGGAAAGCCTTCTCCCACGAGCTTGACGGCGGCACTGGCGTTGGCAGTGAAGACCACCTCGTACTCCGCCGGGTCGGCGTCGACGAACGCGAGTACGGATCGTCGGGCCGCGTCCACCCAGTGTGTGCTGGCGAGCGATGTCCGGCTCTCGGAATGCGGATTGCCGAACAGCTCCGTCCGCAACAGCGTCAGGTGCCAGGCGACGTGCGAATCGAAGGGGAGTGCGCTTCCGGTGTAGTCAAGATAGGCTTCGTCGCGCGCGTCCAGTCGCGAAAACTCGCGCGCCCGAAGCGCGCCGAAGGAGAGCTCGGACAGGGAAGCCGCACCGGCCGCGAGCGGGGCTGGGGGTTCCACGAGCGCGATCAAAAGGACACTCCGACCGTGACCGGCAGCGAGGTGGAGCCGAAGAGGTTCGACGCGGTTGGCAGGGACTGCAGTCGCGCCTCGATGCTCAGCGCACGGCTCCCGCGCTTCCACTCGAGCCCTGTTCCGCCCTGAAGCGCGAGACGCGTCGCGCGGCCTCCCGCGTGCATCCCTCCTGTCCACGTGACGTCGGACTCGATCCGCATCGCGCTCACCCAGCCGACGCCGAGCCCGGCGACGACGTACGGGCTGACGGCCCTGGTGCGACGGCCGGCGAGAACGCCACTGACGAACGCGCTGGTGGAACGCTCGCCCGCGCCGCGCATGCGGTAGGCGTCGTCGGCACCAACGCGCATGTCCTTGCCGGCCATGCCGAGGTGCTGGTAGAGAATCTCGCCGCGGACCCGCCACGGTGATCCCGGCGCGACGAGCGCGACGGATGCGCTGGCGGCGTAGCCCGACGACGCGGCGCCGCCGGATCGTGACGCGAACGCTGGTCCTGCCGCGACCGAAATGCCGAGGCTGTTCGCCGTGCCGTCGGACTGCGCGTCGGCGATGTGTGGCGCGGTGGTGCCGGCTGCGACGCCAAGCACTGCGAGCAGGTAGCGACCGAGCAATCGAGCAGCGAGCGAAGGCCGAAACATGGCGACCTCTCTGGCAGTGAGGATTCGATGCGAACCGGCCGCGGGGATGGTGAACGCGGCAATCCGAACGTGGGCTGCCATGCTGAGGTCTGCCTGAGCCGCTCGTGAGCGACCGATGCTCCGCGCGGCGCCGGAACGCGGGACGCTGTTCGCACCGGCGACGGAGCATTGCGTTCATGCGGAGTTCATGCGGAGTTCAGGCGGTGTTCACGCCGCATTCAGCTTTCGGTGACACGATGGCGTGAACGGGAGGGGACCATGCAGCCCATCGGCACGTTCGTGCAGCGACCGGTGCTTCCGGCCCGGCTCGAACGCCTTCGCGACGTCGCGTACAACCTTCGCTGGTCGTGGGATCACGACAGCCGCGCGCTCTTTCGCCGCCTCGATGCGGATCTGTGGGAGCGCACCAGACACAACCCGCTGCTGCTTCTCGGCCGCGCCGATCAGTCCACCCTGGAGCGCGCCGCCGACGACGCGGGCTTCCTCGCGCACTTCGACCGCGTGGTCGCCTCGCTCGACTCGTACCTGCAGAACCCCTCCACCTGGTTCGATCGGACGACGCGTTCCGCAGCGGATCATCGGCGCGTGGCCACGCCGCTCGTCGCGTACTGCTCTGCCGAATTCGGAATCACCGAGAGCCTGTCGATCTTTGCCGGTGGCCTCGGCGTGCTCGCCGGCGATCACCTCAAGTCCGCAAGTGATCTCGGCGTCCCGCTGGTTGCCGTCGGGCTTCTCTACCGCCAGGGATACTTCCGACAGCAGATCACCGCGGCCGGGCGGCAGCATGAGGCGTACGAGGCCAACGACATTTCCACGTGGCCGCTCACGCTGCAGCGAACGACGGAGGGCGCACCGCTCACCGTTGGCATCGACCTGCCGGGACGCACGGTCGTCGTTCAACTCTGGCGTGCGATCGTCGGACGCGTACACCTCTACCTGCTCGACACCGACGTGCCGCTCAACGCGGCGGCAGACCGGGACATCACCGCGCAGCTCTATGGAGGAGACATCGAGCGCCGCCTCCAACAGGAAATCGTGCTTGGCATCGGAGGCGTGCGCGCGTTGGGGGCGCTGGGTATCGCACCGTCGGTCTGGCACATGAACGAGGGGCACGCTGCATTCTGCGCCCTCGAGCGCGTGCGTCAGGCGATGGATGCGCACGCCCTCGACTTCGCAGCGGCGCGAGAGCTCGTCGCGCCCGGTCTGGTGTTCACGACGCACACACCGGTGCCAGCCGGACACGATCGCTTCTCACCGGAACTCCTTGCCCCGTACTTCACCGACTACGCCGCGAAATGCGGACTCGCGTGGTGCGATTTCCTCGCACTCGGCCGGGAGCACCCCGACGATCCGTCCGAGCCTTTCACGATGACGGTACTCGCGTTGCGGCTCGCCGCGTGGAGCAATGGAGTCAGTCGCCTGCACGGCGCAGTCAGTCGCGCCATGTGGAGTGGGCTCTGGCCAGGCCTGCCGGCGGGTGAAGCACCGATCGGCCACGTCACGAACGGCGTCCATTTCCCGTCGTGGGTGTCGCGCGACGTCGCGGAACTCTACGACCGTTACCTCGGACCGCGCTGGCGTGAGGAGCCCGCTGACGCCCACGCATGGCAACGGGTGGCGCAGCTTCCGGCCGAAGAGTTGTGGCGCACGCACGAGCGGGGACGCGAACGCCTCGTGGCCTTCGCCAGACAGCACCTGCGCACGCAGCTCGTTCGTCGTGCCGCAGCACCGGCCGAGCTGGCCGCTGCCGACGCAGTGCTCGATACGGAGGCATTGACCATCGGCTTTGCGAGACGCTTCGCCACGTACAAGCGGGCGGCACTGCTGTTCCACGATCCCGACCGACTCGCGCGGCTGCTCTCGGTGCCAGGTCGACCGGTGCAGATCGTGTTCTCCGGAAAGGCGCACCCGCACGACGAGCCCGGCAAGGCAGTCGTCGCGCAGGTGAACGCATTCGCGCGCGAGGCTCGCTTCCGCGGCCGGGTCCTGTTCCTCGAGGACTACGATCTCGATGTCGCGCGCGCGCTGACGCGCGGCAGCGACGTCTGGCTCAACACGCCGCTGCGGCCGAATGAAGCGAGCGGGACGAGCGGCATGAAGGCCGCCGCGAACGGGGCGCTCAACGTGAGTACGAGCGACGGATGGTGGGCCGAGGCCATCGCCGATGCGAGACCCGATGCACCCTCGATCGGATGGAGGATCACGAGCGCGACGAACGCGGGCGATGGAGATGCGGGGGCACGCGATGCAGAGGAGGCCGACGCTCTGTACGACCTGCTCGAGCAGGAGATCATCCCCTGTTTCTACGACCGCGATGCCGCAGGTCTGCCGCGCGCGTGGATCGCGCGCGTCAAGTCGGCGACGGCGCAGCTGTGCCACCAGTTCAACGCGCACCGGATGGTGCGCGAGTACACGCAGCGTTTCTACGTTCCCGGCGCCGCAGCGTCCGCGGGGCGCCGCGGCGACGACGGCGCGGAAGCCCGCGCGCTTGCCGGATGGCGCGAGCGGATGCGCGGCGCATGGTCACAGGTGTGCATCGACGCGGTGGAGACGGACGCCGCGCCCGAACTGCCGGCGCGGACGCCGATCCGGGTGTGCGCATTGGTTTCACTTGGCGCGTTGACGCCTGCGGATGTGCGCGTGGAGCTGTACCTCGGGCGGGTTGATGCAGCGGGTGACATCATTCACCCGGATGCGACCAGACTTCTGCCGGTCACGGAGGCGCCAGATACCGCGAGCGGGTCCGCCGTGCTGTTCGAGGCGAGCGGCGTCGCCTGTGCGATGAGCGGGTTGCACGGCTTCACCGTACGCGTGCAACCGGAACATCGCGATGCGGCTGCGCCGCTGCTCACGCTTCCCGTGCGCTGGGCGGCGCCGGACGCGCTGGTCCGCCGAGGCGTCACGACGCTGGGCGGCTCGCGGGTCCCGCCGCCCAACGCGAGCTGACGGCCGGACCGGGCGACCAGGCGGCTGCTCGCCGCACCTCGCGCTCCTTCCAGAGCGAGTAGACGGCCGGGATGACGACCAGCGTGAGCACGGTGCTCGAGATCATGCCGCCGACCATCGGCGCCGCGATGCGCTTCATCACGCTGCCTCCGGTGCCGGCGGTCCAGAGGATCGGGAGCAGGCCGGCCATGATTGCGGTGACGGTCATCATCTTCGGCCGAACGCGCTCGACGGCGCCGTCCATCACGGCTTCGTACAGATCACGAACGGTGGGCGTCGCCCCCCCCGCGGCCTGTTCCTTCGCCTTCCACGCGTGATCGAGATAGATGAGCATCACGACACCGGTCTCCGCCGCCACGCCCGCGAGTGCGATGAACCCGATCGCCACCGCCACCGACCAGTTGTAGCCAAGCAGCCAGACGAACCATAGGCCGCCGACCAGCGCGAAGGGGAGCGAGAGCATCACGATCGCCGTCTCGCCGACACTCTTGAAGTTGAAGTAGAGCAGCAGGAAGATGATCGCCAGCGTCGCGGGGATGACCACGCGCATCGTCTGCTTCGCGCGCTCCATGTACTCGTACTGCCCACTCCACTGCATCGAGTAGCCCGATGGCATCGCGACCGCGCGCTCCACGGCGCGCTGCGCGTCCGCCACGTAACCGCCGATGTCGCGGCCTGCCACGTCCACGTACACCCAGGCGGTCGGCTGTGCCCCCTCGGTGCGAACCACCATCGGGCCCGCGACCGCCTTGATGGTCGCCATCTGCCCGAGCGGCACTTGCGTGACGCCGAGTGTGCCGCCACCAGCACCACCACCCATGGTGCTCCCCGACGCGCCACCGCCGCCCGTGCTCACCGGAATCAGCACAGCGGCCAGACGTTCGGGGCTGTCGCGCAGCTCCTGCGGATAACGCACCCGCACGCCGTACCGCTCGCGCCCCTCGACCGTCTGCGTGATCGTCATGCCGCCGATCGCCGTCGCGATCACACTCTGCACGTCACCGACGTTGAGCCCATAGCGCGCGGCCGCCGCGCGGTCGATGTCGATGTCCACGTAGTAACCCGACACCGCACGTTCGGCAAAGACGCTGCGCGTCCCCGGCACGCCTTTCACGACGCTCTCGATCTCCTTGCCCAGCCGCTCGAGCTCCGCGAGGTCCGGTCCGAACACCTTGATGCCCACGGGCGTCCTGATGCCGGTCGCGAGCATGTCGATGCGTCCGCGGATCGGCATGGTCCACGCGTTCGTGACACCCGGGAGCCGCACGGCCGAGTTCAGCTCCGCGATGAGGCGGTCGTACGTCAACCCCGGTCGCCATTCGGACTCGGGCTTGAGCGCGATCGTCGTCTCGAACATGTCGAGGCCCGCCGGGTCGGTCGCCGTGTTGGCGCGCCCTGCCTTGCCCCACACGCTGGCGACCTCCGGGAAGCGCTTGATGATCGCATCCTGTGTGCGGAGGATCTCGCGCGCCCGCGCCACACTCACCCCGGGCAGCGTGGTCGGCATGTACAGTATGGTGCCCTCATCAAGCCGCGGCATGAACTCGCTGCCGAGCCGCGCCCACGGGAGCCAGGTGAGCACGAGGGTCAGCACCGCCACTCCCACCACCGGCCAGCGGTTTCGGAGCACGAACGTGATGATCGGACGATACGCCGCGATGAGCCACCGGTTGATGGGGTTGGCGCGTTCACGCCAGATCCTGCCGCGGATGAAGACGCCCATCGTGACCGGTACGAGTGTCACCGAGAGCAGGCTCGCGGCCGCCATCGCGAACGTCTTGGTGAACGCGAGCGGCTTGAACAGGCGACCCTCCTGCCCTTCGAGCGCGAAGACGGGCACGAAGGACACGGTGATGATGAGCAGCGAGAAGAAGAGCGCCGGGCCGACCTCCTTCGACGATTCGATCACCACCTTCCATCGCTCGGCTGTCGTCAGCGCGCTCGTGTGGAAGTAGCGCCGGCCTGAGAGATCGACGTCCACGCCCTCGCGCTCGCGCTCCCTGGCGACGATCGCGTGTTCGAGATGCTTGTGCATGTTCTCGATCATCACGATCGCCGCGTCGATCATCGCGCCGATCGCGATCGCGATTCCGCCCAGCGACATGATGTCCGCGCCCACGCCGACCCACCGCATGGCGATGAACGCCATCAGGATGCCCACGGGCAGCGTCAGGATCGCCACGAGCGCGCTCTCCGCATGCAACAGGAACGCAATGCACACGAGCGCCACGATGAGCGACTCCTCGAGCAGCTTCTCGCGCAACGTCTCGATCGCATGCTCGATGAGCTCACTGCGGTCGTATACCGGGCGGATGACGACGCCGGGCGGCAGCCCGCGCTTCACGATCTCGAGCTTCGCCTTCACCCGATCGATCGTGGTCAGCGCATTCTGGCCGAACCGCATGACGACGATCGCGCCGACGGCATCGCCGCGCCCGTCGAGCTCCGCGATGCCGCGACGTACCGCCGGCCCGACGCTCACCCGACCCAGCTCGGCCACGCGGATCGGGGTGCCGTTCGCCGTCGCGCCCACGACGACGTTCTCGATGTCCGAGAGCGACTTGAGGTATCCGAGGCCGCGGACCATGTACTCACGCTCGCTGAGCTCCATCACCATGGCGCCGATGTCGGCGTTGGCATTCTGGATTGCGCTCATCACGCGCGTCACCGGGATGCCGTACGCGAGCAGCTTCGCCGGATCGAGATCGACTTGGTACTGCTTCTCGAACCCGCCGAGCGTCGCCACCTCGGACACACCCGACACGGCGGTCAGCGCGTAGCGCAGATACCAGTCCTGAAGGCTGCGGAGCTGGGCAAGATTCAGCCGGCCGGTCGTGTCCTCCAGGGCGTACTGATAGACCCATCCAAGTCCCGTCGCGTCCGGGCCCAGGGTCGGCGCGACGCTCGCCGGCAGTTTCCCCTTGATGCCGTTCAGGTACTCCAGCACACGGCTCCGCGCCCAGTACAGGTCGGTGCCGTCGTCGAAGATGACGTAGACGAACGAGACCCCGAAGAACGAGTACCCGCGGACCGTGCGCGCGCCGGGCACCTTGAGCATTTCGGCGGCGATCGGGTAGGTGACCTGGTCCTCGATGATGCGCGGTGCCTGCTCGTTGTATTCGGCCTGCACGATGACCTGCACGTCGGACAGGTCCGGCAGGGCCTCGAGTGGCGTGCGCTTGACGGCGAAGTATCCGCCGATCAGCGCGGCGGCCGTAAACAGGAACACGAGCAGCTTGTTCCCGACCGACCATTCGATGATGCGCTTCAGCATGTGCCGTCAGCCTCCATGCCGGGCATGGACGCCTGGGCTTTCCGTCGTGCTGCCAGGTGGACGGGCTGGGGTTCGGGGGGCCGCCGGCGCGCCCGGCGTCCCGCGCGGACTCGGCGTCGGCGTACCGGGAACGGGCATGTTCGGCATGTTCGGCATGTCTTGCGGAGCCGGTGGTGGTGCTCCCCGTGATCCAGCCGCGGGAGTGCCCATGTCCATGCCGGGCATGTTGCCCATGCCACCGAGCGCGGAACCGAGGTTCGATTCGGCGTCCACGAGAAAGGTCGCCGACGCGACCACGGTGTCACCGGGCACCACACCGCTCGCAATCTCGACGCGCGAGTCGGAAGCACGCCCCAACACCACGTCCCGCGGAATCAGGCTGCCTGTGGCGTCCTTGATGAAAACCAGCGTGCGCTTTCCCGTGGCCAGCACCGCCGATCGAGGCACCGTCACGGCCACCGCGGTGCCCTGCGTCGCCACGCGAATGGTGGCATACATCCCAGGCTTGAGTGTGCCGTCGCCGTTGGGCATCTGCACCCGGATCCGCGCGGTGCGCGTCTCGGCGTTGAGCGTCGGGTAGAGGTAGGTGATGCGCCCGCGCCGTGCCACCCCGGCGAGTGCCTGGAACTCGAGCGTGACCATCTGGCCCAGCCGAATCGCCGACAAGTCGCGCTCGAAGACCTCGCCTTCGATCCAGACGACGCTGAGGTCGGCGATGCGAAAGACCGGCTCGCCCGCCATGATGCGCTGCCCCTGAAGCACGTTCTTCTCGATCACGATGCCGCTCGTCGGAGCCCGCAGGGTGAGCGTCTTGCGGACTTCCCCACTGCGCTCCAGCTCTGCAATCTCTTCAGCCGGGATGTCCCAGTACATCAGTCGCCGGCGCGCCGACTCGACGAGTTCGCTCGCCCCGCGTGCGGCATCCGGCGTGCCCGCGGCAACCTCTCGCGCCAGTCGGCGGGCCAGCAGCAGCTCCTCCTGGGCCGTCACGAGCATCGGCGAATAGATCGCGAACAGTGGCGCGCCACGGCGCACTGGTGCCCCGCTGATGTTGACGTCCAGCCGCTCGATCCACCCGTCGAGCTTCGGTGCGACGGTCGTCACGCGTGTCTCATCGTAGACCACCATTCCGACCGTGCGCACTTCGCCGGCGAGCGACTCGCTGAGCACCGGCGCGAACGTGACGCCGATGCGACGCGCCGCATCGGCCGACAACGTCACCGGGCTCGCCTTGCTCACCGCGGGCCCGCCGCCACCGTGGCCCGTGTGTCCTGCCGCCGTTACCGGTTCGGGCTGCCGACTCGCGAGCACGACGCCCACGACCGCCGTGGCAAGCAGCCCCACGAAGCCGAGGAGCCAGAGGACGCGTCGATGCAACGACGCGGGCCTGCCGAACGGCGCCGAGTCCGGGGTCCACGCTGAAGAAGGAGGATCTACGGGGCCGCGCGATGGCTCCGGCGCGGCCGCGTCGGTTTCGGAATGCATGTTCATCGGTTTCCTCCCGCCCCTGGATCGGGCGCAACGTCGTTGGCATCGAACAGGGTGCGCCCGAGGAGCATCTCGAGCTCCGCCCAGGCCTTCCCCTGGTCGGACTCGAGCGCATACAGCAACTCTGCTGGGCTCAGCCGGCGTTCAGCGACCGCTCAGCTGCAGTGACGACGTTCGAGAGGAAGTGTGATCGGGAGCGGCGCGAGTACCGGCTGACGACACGATCCTCGCCGGACCGTGCACCGGTACCGAAGACGCGAAGATTCCACTGCGGAGTGCGCGCAAATGACCGTCACGTGGACACTGCCGCTCCGTCTGCTGCTCGCCCTCGGGCTCGGGCTGGTCGTCGGACTGGAGCGCGAAACCGCCAAGTCCGTGCGTGGCCGCCTGGTGTTCGGCGGCATTCGTACGGAACCCCTTCTCGCGCTGCTGGGATTCGCCGCAGCGTGCCTGCAGCTGATGGGCGTACCGTTCGCCGTACCCGCAGGCTTCGGCGCCGTCGCATTTCTTGCGGCGCTCTCGTACGCGACGAAGTTGAGGACTCACCACCCGGAGCGCTCGCCGGGTGTTTCGAGTGAGCTGTCAGGGCTGCTGACATTCGTGGTCGGCGCGCTCGCCCTGCTCGCCGAACCGTGGCTCGCAGCGGCGCTCGGCATCGGAAACGCGCTGCTTCTGAGCGAGAAGGCCCGGCTCGCTGCACTTGTGCGACGGCTCGAGAAGCAGGAGTTCCTCGCGGCGCTTCGCTTCGTTCTGGTGACCTTCATCGTCCTCCCCATTCTGCCCGACCGCAGCTATCCACCGTTTGCCCTCAATCCAGCCGACGTGTGGCAGCTGGTCATTCTCGTCGCCAGTATCGGCTTCGTCGGCTACGTGCTCACGCGACGGCTGGGAGAACGACGCGGGCTGACGCTCGTGGGACTCGTCGGGGGTCTTCTGTCGAGTACCGTCCTCACGGTCTCCATGGCCCGCCGCGCACGCGCCGTTCCGGCCATTGCCGCTGACGCGCTTCGTGCCGCCGTGCTCGCAGCAAGCGTCATGTACGTGCGGCTGCTCACATTCGCCGCCCTGCTCGACGCTCGCGTCCTCCCCGCCTTGTCGTGGCGTCTCGCACTTCTCGGAGCGATCGGCGCAGCCCTTGCCCCACAGTGGGAGCGTCATGGCGTTCAACCGTCGACCGAAGACACGGTTGGGACCTTCAGCACACCGAGTCCGCGTCCTGCCTCCCCGCGCAACCCATTCGAACTGGGGCCCGCACTTGCCTTTGCCGCGGTCTTCGTGCTGCTGTCGGTCGGTACCGCGACTGTGCGGGCACGCGCCGGCAGCACAGGTGTGATGGCTGTCGCCGCGGTTGCGGGCGCGGTGGAAGTCGATCCGTTCATTCTGGCGATGCTGCGCGCCCCGGACGCGCCCGTGACGCAGGTCGTGGCTGCGATCCTCATCGCCACGCTCACCAACACCGTTGCCAAGGGCGCGTACTTCGCGGCGCTTGTCCCGGCCCGCCGCCGGGCGGCTACCTGGCGTTACGGAGTGTGGGCCTTGGCGCACGTGCCACTCCTGCTCGGGCTGCGCTGACCTGCAGCGAGCGTCGCATCCGTCACGCCGCGATCTCCCATCGATGCACCCGCCAATGCGCCCGCGCGTCGAGGCGATCCGCGTGCATGCGGCTGCGCGAAGAGAACGACGTCAATCGAGCAGCGAGCAGCCTGCCCGGCGCCACGCGTCGAGCCAGCGGCGTCCCATCCTGCCCTGGCTCGAACGCGGAGCGCCGTCACCCGAGTTCACGTTGCCATGCTCGCCATGCGCTCGCAGGATTCCGCGCACCGCCGGCACGCTTCGGCGCACTGCTTCATCATCGCGTCGCCACTGCCGAGCCGCTCGCAGGCGCGCTCACAGGCGCGACAGGCTTCCGCGCACACGGCGCACACCTGCGCATGCATGTGCGAGCCGCGGAGCATGAAGTCCGCGGAGGTATGGCATATCCTCGCGCAGTCGAGAAGGACCGTCTGATGCTCGACGCCGGCATGTTCGCCGCCGAGCGTGAGGCAGTGGGCCGCCGTCGCCGTGCAGGTGGCGTAGCAGTCGAGGCACTCCCGGATGCACTGCTGCATCTCGGCGTTCGACATGCCGTGCGAATGGTCGTGAGCCATGAGGTCTCCTGAGTGGGCGGCGGGTGAGCCGCGTGAGCCGCGTGCCTCGAGGTCTCGAGGTCGTGGCAGGTGCCCGACTGCCTGCAGGAAGCATGCCGCGCTTTATCCTGCATAAAACAACCTGCGCCCGCGATGTTGCCTTCCCGCGTGCGGGCTCGGCCGTTCTCGACGCCGACGCGCTGCTGTCGCTCGCAGTTTCGGCCGACATGCGCGACAGGGTATGTTTTATGCGCGCTGAAGTGTCGGTGCGCTCGCCTGCCCGCTGCAGGCGCCTTGTTCCGACGGTCTCCTCGATTCACTCCACCCCACGAGGCATCGATGCACGCTCCCACGGTCGCCCACACCACTGGTCCGGCGACGGATCACGGCATTCTCTCGTTCGCGCGACGCACCGCCCGCTGGAGCACGGTTGCACTGCTCGCGGTCGCCACGGCCTGCGGCCCCAAGTCCGATGACGCAGCCGCCGGCGCGAGCGCAGCCGCTCCCGGAGCCGGTCAGTCCACGACGGCGGCCACATCGGACACCGGCATGGCCGGCATGGACCACAGCAAGATGGCCGGCATGGCCCCGATGGGCGGTGCCACCGGCGATCCCGATCGCGACTTCCTGCGCATGATGAGCGAGCACCACAAGGGGATGATCGCGATGGCGCACCTGACCATCGAAGAGAAGAAGGGCTCGGCGACCGCACAGGCCGATGCGGAGAAGATCGACACGAAGCAGGATGCCGAACTCGACTCGATGGTCACGATGCTCGAGCAGCAGTTCAAGGATCCGTACGATCCGAAGATCATGCCGGACAACCAGAAGATGGTCGACGAGCTCAAGCCGCTGTCAGGCTCGGCGTACGACCGCATGTTCTACCACCACGTGGTGCAGCATCATCAGCAGGCGACCCAGATGATCGACCAGCACCTGCCGATGCTGAAGGATGCCAAGGTCAGGGCAATGGCCGAGCGCATGAAGCGCGACCAGACGCGCGAGATCGAGGAGTTCCAGCGCAAGGCGTCCGCTACCCCGTGAGCGACCGCGTGGCGCCGCTCGCACTGCAGGCGCATCCCACATGATCGATCGGGTGCTGCTCGTGTGGTTCATCCTCACCGCGCTGAGCACCGGCTACGTGGCGTGGGATGCCGTCACACGCAACCCCGAACTGCGCGTGATGAAATGGGGATGGGTCCTGGTCACGCTCTATACGGGCGTGATCGGGGCCGCAGTCTATGTCCTTTCGTGTCAGGAGCCATCCAGCGGCACGCACGAGCAGTTCGTGAAGCCGCTCTGGAAGCAGGCGCTGGGTTCGACGATCCACTGCCTCGCGGGCGATGCCACCGGTATCATCGCGGCGGCCGCCGTGACGATGGCCCTCGGCCTGCCGATGGGCCTCGACGTGGTCGCCGAGTACGTTTTCGGCTTCGCGTTCGGACTGCTGATCTTCCAGGCCCTGTTCATGCGCGAGATGTTCGGCGGGTCGTACGCGCTCGCGGTGCGCCGCTCGTTCATCCCGGAGTGGCTGTCGATGAACGCGGTCATGGCCGGGATGGTCCCCGTCATGGTCATCATCATGACACGTGACATGCGCGCGATGGAGCCTGCGTCGCTGCGCTTCTGGGGCGTCATGTCGCTTGCGACCTTCGTCGGCGCCATGATCGCCTATCCGGTGAACGTGTGGCTGGTCGCCGTCGGCCTGAAGCACGGGATGGGTACCGAGCGCGCCCTCGGCCAAGGCGGGTCGCCTCTGCACGACGGCTCCACGCAGCCCGGCAGCGCGCCGGTCGACCCGACTTCGCAACCCCATGCAGGTCACGCCGGCACGGTCAGGGCGGACGGCGGCGCATCGCGCGCCTCCGCCGCGGCGACCTCACCGCAAATTGCCGCCGTCAGTGCCCTATCGCTCGTGGCGCTTGGCGGCGGCGTTCTGCTCGCGGCGATGTACGGCGACCTCGCGATGAGCGGGCGCATGCCGTCGCACGCACCGCAGGACACGGTGCCCGCTGCGCCAATGCCTGCCGGCATGCGCCATCCGTGAGGGACGCACGCCGGCTCGCTGGGCAGGAAGACGCTACATTCCCGACATCGAGGCCATGTCCATCGGCGTCGGCGTCGCCACGAGCACCGCCGTCACGATGATGACGAGCACGCCGACGACGAGCTCGGTCCGCGCCGAGCGCTGCATGCGCGCCGTTCCCGCTGCGGTGCCGAGCGTCGGCTTCACGCGAAGCCAGTTGTAGGCACCGGTGAGGGCGACGACGGAAAGAATGGCGAGCTTCACCAGCAGCGTCCGCCCGTAATTCGATTGCCAGAGCGCCGCCACGTCCGGGATGTGCTGCCACGCGGTGAACACACCGGTCGACGCCACGAGCCCTGCGAACGCGAGCGCCGTCGGCGAGAAGGCGTTGAAGAGGTCGGCAACCGACGCCTCCCGCGCGTCGTCGGGAAGTCGCAGGGCCGCAGGAACGCCGGCGGCCACCACGACCAGCAGGCTCCCGAGCCATCCGCCTGCGCCGATCACGTGCAGCGTGTCCGCCACGACCGCCAGGCCGGCGCGCCCCGGAGTGGCCGCAGCGTGTCCGGAGAGTGCGGGGGTCACCGCCAGGACGACCACGCCGAACGCCGCGAGCCCCCACCCCCCTTGCCCGCGAATCGCCGTGCGGAAGCCGACGATCGCCACGACCGTGGCGAGCACCTGCAACAGCCAGCCGCGTCCCCACACGGTGTCGGTGAGCATCGCACGCACGAGCTGCGGATCGAACGTCGCATCCGGAGGATGCATCGCCACCGACTGCGCGCCGAGCCGCAGGAGCGCAGCTCCGCCGACGATCAGCGCGCCGAGCAGGCCGATGCGCGCGGCACCATGCCTGGAAGCGACGAGCATCGGAGCGTCTGGACCGCGCTTGCGGATCAGGAGGGGAAGCACCGCCGCCTGGAACGCGACGGCGCCGATGGCCATGAGCAGGCCGAGATACAACAGTGCCCGGATGGCGGCGTACGCCGGCGACTCGGCGTCGAACGAACTGGCCGATGGCATCGACGCCTGGTCATGGTGCATCGCGGAGTCGGCGGCGCCGGGTGCAGCCGGCGTCGGCGTTTGCGTCGGCGTTTGCGTCGGCGTTTGCGTCGGCGTTTGCGTCGGCGTTTGCGGCTCGCCGGACGCGGGCGTCCCGGGCGGCGGTGCCGCCGGCGCCCCTTCGGCGACCGTGAACGCGTACTGCCCTCGCACCGGATGGCCATCGTCGCCCGCGATCTGCCACGTCACGGTGTAGGTGCCCGCAGCCAGTGGTGCCTCGATGCTCGCGACCAGCGCGCGCCGCGAGTCCGCGGCGACACGCAGCGGGGACAGCGCGACGGCCGCACCGCCCGGCCCCCGCAACTCGAGTCGGCTGAAGGCCAGCGCCGGTGCCTCGGTGAAGGTCAACCGGATTTCTCGCGGCACGACGGTGAGTCGCTCGTTCGCGGCGGGCGCGGAGCTCTTGAGCGAACCGTGCGCCAGCGCGCGCTCGACTGGCGCAAGGAGCAGGACCGACAGCAACGCGAATCGGGAGACACGGCTCACGCCGTGTGGCACGTGTCGGCTCCGCGACCCTGACGTGCCAGGGATGACGTCTCGTGTGCGCATCAGGCGGGCGGCTTCCGCATGCCGGGCATCTTGCTGTGATCCATGCCGGGCATGGCAGGAGCGGGCTTGGCTGCGGGCTTGGCTGCGGGCTTCGCTGCCTGCTTCGCTGCCGGCTTGGCTGCAGGTCTTGATGCGGGCTTGGCCGCGGGTTTGCGGGCCGGCGTCGAGGAGGTCACTGCACCCGCCTCGCCCTTGTCCGCAGGCGATGGCGCCGTCATTCCCTGCATGCTCATGTCCATGCCCGTCATCCCGGGCATGCCGGCCATCATGCGCTGCAGGACGGGATCGGTCATCACGCGCTCGCGGATCACCGGGTCGGCCATCATGCGCATGTGGATCGCCATGAGCGTGGTGTCGCTCATCATCGACATGTTCATGCCCGACATGTTCATGCCCGACATGTTCATGCCCGACATGTTCATGCCCGACATGTTCATGCCGGCCGCGGTGCCTGTTGCTGCGCCGGTCGGCGTCGTCATCGTGGAGTGATCCATCGTCGAGTGATCCATCTTCGAATGGTCCACCGGCGCCGGCCGGCTGCCGTTCGGCGACGAGGTGAGCACCGTGTCGGTCCGCGGTGGAATCGCGCCGGTGCCCAGGGCGCCGCACGCGAGTGTCGTGGCCGCCGCGCCGGCCGACGTGCCCTGCACGACGACGTGGTACGAGCCTCCGCTCGTGAGCGGCGCATCGAGCGTCGCGCTCGCGCTGCCCGTGCCGGTCGCGTTCACGGTGATCGGTGCGAACGCACTGGCGGCGCCCGCGACGCCCTCGTCACGCGCACACGAGCCGCGACGCACCGACCACGTGCGGACCGCGCCGCCCTGATCGCCCGTCCACGCGATGCGCACGGTCGTGCCCGCGACGGTCGCCGTGCCGGACGCCGTGCGCGAGCCCAGCGGATCGGTGAGAAGCGCCGACAGCGTGCCGTTGTTCGCCGGCGCGGACATTCCCGCGTGGCCGGCATGGTCGCCAGCCGTGGACTGCGCCTGTAGCGCGCCGCTTCCCATGACCAGCAGGGCGGCGACGGAACCGATTGAAAGCGGTCGCATCGGAGGTGCCTCCGTGAGTGATGCAGGGCCAACTGGCCCGATCGAGTGAATGAGTTCGATGATGCGCGTCGCGATGCGCGTCGGGATGCTCGTCGCGATGCGCGTCGGGATGCTCATCGCCAGATCCGCAGGCCGGCGGTGATGGTGCCGACGCTGCGCCGTTCGCCGAGGCCGTGCGCCATGGCCGCGGTCGCGCCGGTGCGCCGCAGCATCGACACGCCGACGTACGGCGCGAACTTTCGCCGGATCTCGTAGCGCATCCGCGCGCCGATCTCGACGTCGTTGAGACCCGAGCCAACGCCGATCTCCGGCACGGCCTGCACCGCCGCGTTGACCTCGATCCACGGTTGCACGATGAGCCGCTGCGTGAAGAGGAGGTCGAACGACGACTCGACCTCGAGCGAGACGTCGCCCTTGTCGCTGACGAGCAGCGTGGGCTCCACCTCGAACCAGCCCGGCGCCAGGCCGATGAAGCCGATCGCGAGCATGCCGCGCGTGAGGCGACCACCGGGCTCGCGCCGCCCGGTCGATGGATCACCGAAGTCGACCGGCGCGATGACCGTGCGCGGTCGCGTGTCGACGCGTCCGCCGGCGACGAACGACCAGAACGGCGTGATGAGCCGTCCGTAGAGCGCATCGCCCTGCATCTCTCCGCCACCGGACATCAGCGTCGACTGCTCTCCCTGCACGCGCAGATACAGGCGGCGATAGTCGCCGCCGATCCAGCTCACCAGCTCCACGTCGATCGGGCGCTCGGGCTGGTTGGCGTGGACTTCCAGCTGTTCGGCGAGGATGAACGTGCGGATGACGCGATCGAGGTCCATCCCATGTGCGGCGCCACCGGCCTGCGCGTGGACGCGTGCCGGCTGCACGAGCAGGAGCGCGGCGATCACGAGACTCGAGCACATGACGCGCGCGCGATGCGTGACGACGCTCATGATCTCGCCTCCCCCTCGGTGGTCATCGGCCCGCCGGGCTCCGACACGTGGAACACGCGGAACATGCCGACATCCATGTGGAAGAGCACGTGACAGTGAAAGGCCCACGGTCCCGGATCCACCGGCGTCGCCAGCAGCGACACGCGCTCGGCAGGCTTCACGTTGATGGTGTGCACGTATGGGCACTCGGGCCCATGCCCGTTCTCGAGCTCCATGAACACGCCGTGCAGGTGCATCGGGTGCGCCATCATCGTGTCGTTCACGATGGTGAGGCGAATGCGCTCGCCGTGCTTGAGCGGGATCGGGTCGCGCGCATCGGAGAACTTGATGCCGTTGATCGACCACATGTAGCGCTCCATGTTGCCGGTCAGGTGCAGCTCGATCTCCCGCACAGGGGGCTCGAAGGTTTCGGCCGGCGTGAGCCGCTTCACGTCCGTCCAGACGAGCACGCGCCAACCATCTTCCCCGAGTCCGGCGCCAGGCTCCGAGAGCCGGCTCCGGGTTTCCATGGCCGTTCCGGCGCTTGCCGACCCGTGCGTGTTGTTGCCGTGCATGACTGGCTCGGGAATCGTGCCGGGCGCCCGGAGGTTCGAGGCTCGAATGATGGTGCCGTCTCGCAACTGTCCCTCGAACACACCGGCGCCTCCGGATGCCGTCACGCCAGGCATGCTGCTCATGTCATGGCCCGCGTGACCTGATGCCGCTGCTGCCGCTGGCTTGGTCGCAGCCGCGGGCATGTCCATGCCCGGCATGCTCGCATCGGCGCCGGGCTTCGACGCCGTCCCCGTGCCCGACATGTCCATCCCAGGCATCGACATTCCCTCGTGCCCGCCCATCCCCATCGCCATGCCCATGTCCACCATGTTGAGCGTGGGACGCGGCCGGCGGCGCGGGATCTCGGCGCTCATGCCGGCGCGCGGCGCGAGCGTGCCGCGTGCGTATCCCGAGCGATCCATCGACTCCGCGAAGATCGTGTACGCGCGATCCTCGGTGGGCTTCACGATCACATCGAATGTCTGCGCGATCTCGATGCGGAACTCGTCGAACGCGACGGGCTGCACGTGCTGGCCGCTCGCCTGCACGAGCGTCATCTCGAGGCCGGGAATGCGCACGTCGAAGTACGAACCCGCACCTGCATTGATGAAGCGCAACCGAACGCGCTCGCCTGCGCGGAACAGTCCGGTCCAGTTGGCCGCCGGCGGCAGACCGTTCAAGAGATACGTGTACGTCGAGCCCGTGACATCGGAAATGTCCGTGGGGGTCATGCGCATCTTGCCCCACTCCCAGCGGTCCGCGATGGTGGCCCGCAGCCCGTTCCGGTCGACGTCCCGGAAGAAGTCGCCGACGGTGCGGCGCTGGAAGTTGTAGTACGCCGACTGCTTCTTCAGGTTGTCGAGGATCTTGCCGGGGTCCTCGAAGGACCAGTCCGACAGCATGACCACATACTCGCGGTCGTACTGGAACGGCTCGGGTTCGGACGGGTCGATGATGAGCGGTCCGTAGTGGCCCAGCTGCTCCTGAAAGCCGGAGTGGCTGTGGTACCAGTAGGTGCCGTACTGCCGCAGCGGGAAGTCGTAGACGAACGTCTGCCCCGGATGGATGCCCGGGAAATTCACGCCCGGCACGCCATCCATGGCGTTCGGCACCAGCAGTCCATGCCAGTGAATGGAGGTGTCCTCACGCAACCGGTTCGTGACGTGAATCGTGGCACGCTCCCCTTCACGGAAGCGGAGCAACGGTCCAGGCACCGACCCGTTGATGGTCGTCGCCACGCTGCGCCGCCCGCCGAAGCCGAACGGCGTGCGATCAATGATGAGATCCACACGCGTGTCCCGACCGGAGACACCGGCCAAGGCGGCGCGGCCAGCGCCACGGTCGCTGGCAGGCAGCGCGTAGGCGGGCGCGAGGCGCTGCAAACCCGCCAGCGCGCCAACGGCGCCCGCCGCGTGCAGGAAACGGCGGCGTGTCACCGGGTGGGTAACGACGCCATCCGTGAAAGAGCGTTCCAAGTCGTTCATGGTACCAGGAATCGAGTTCGGGGGACACGTCGAGAAGTGCCGTCAGTCAGGACCTCTCGTCGGTCACGCTTTACCACGCATAAAATATGCGCGCAGGTACGCTGCTCTCGCTACGGTGCGCAACGCTTTGACATACCCCGCCGGCCAGCATAGCTTCCGGATGCTTTACCGCGCGTAAAATGCCGCGGTCACGAGGCCAGCGATGCTCCATGGCCTCCCCACGCCCTCCCGAGATTGCCAATGCCCTCATCCACGTCAGCAGCAGATACGCCTGTCGTCACCACCGTCCCCAGCCGCCGTCGCGCCGCGGTGCGCCTGCTGGCCGGGGTTACCGCCGGGCTGCTCCTCGCGCTGCCGATGACCAACGTTGGTGCCGTTCGTCACATCCGCCTCGTCAGCTCCAGCCCGGCCAAGGACGCCCACGTGATGGCGCCCTTGCGCGAGATTCGCCTGACGTTCAGCGGCAAGATCGCGGTCTCCACCGCGAGCGTGCAGCTGCTGGCCGCCGATAGCACGCGGGTGAAGGTCGGCGCGCTCACGGCCGTGCCGGATTCTGAGCGCGTCGCCGTGGCAAAGGTCTCGGAGCCGCTGAAGAACGGGACCTACACCGTGCAGTGGAAGGCCATCGCCGCGGACGGCGCGGCGGGGTCCGGGTCGTACAGCTTCATGTACATGGCCGCGAAGAAGTAACGTACGGCCGGCACGCGGCGGGAGCGCAGGATGGCTTTGCTACCGCCGCGTGCCGGGCGCCACGTCATGCGGGCAGGGCGCCCCTGGGGTGCGTGGATGCCCCGCGAGGCAGAACAGATGCTCCACGGCCCAGCCTTGATGCTGCGTGCAGTGGCCCGCATGGGGCGCCCCGTGTTCACTAGACGCCGGAAGGGGGTGGGCGACGGCGAGGCCCGAGCTCCATACCAGCAGGAGCCCCGCGAATGCCGCCGCGAGTGACCGCCGTGTCACGTGCGTGACCACCGGCGCCTCCTCGCCCACCAGGCGATGGATGCGTCGGTCGAGCAGCGCATCACGCTGGATGCCGATGACGACGCCCGATCCGCTCGACAGCACGCGCCCGCCCAACTCGGGATCCTGACCGGGGACCCGCCACGCTGCCAGCTTCAGGATCGCGGAGGCCAGCACCAGCGGCTGCCCCCGCACTGCCCTGTCGTCCGCCGCGATCTCGGCGTCGTCTGCCGCATCGGCCGCGAGGCGCCGCAATGCGGGCAGCCAGAACAACGCGCAGCCGACGAATCGCAGCACCGAGAGTCGGGCGGGATCGCGCCGACGTACATGTGCGTGCTCATGCGCGAGCACCGCGGTCAGCTCCTCATCGGAGAGCGCCTCAGGGAGACGGGACGCGACGTAAATGTGCGGCCGCACCCACCCAACCGTGAACGCGGGATTCGGCAGACCGTCGACGACGCGCAGCAACGTCGGCGGCACCCCGGCCGCCGCCGCCGCCGTCCAGAACGCATCGCGGTCTCGTGGTCGCACGGCCTCGACGGTGCCGAGCAACCGCCGAACGACCAGCCACGCTCGGCCGCGATCCCACACCGCATAGGTGAGCCCGGCGATCAGCAGTCCGTGAAACACCTCATGGACTGGCGCGAGCAGCTGATGCACTGCGATGACGCAGATCACCCAGACATGATCACGCCCTGCCAGCAACTGATCGAGGCGGGACCCAACATGATGCGCCAGCACCGGACTCGTAGCGAGCAGAATGAGGACGCCCGTCGCGAAGAGGACGAGTCGGCGATGGCGGCCCTCATGCGCGCCGGTGGCTTGGGCGGGACTGTCGCGGTGTGGCATGTCTCCTCCTGCGCTCGCTGCGAGGAATGGCGGCCGACCGAGGTCGCGTCGCCCTGCGTCGCCGCAGCTCAGCCCTTGAGCCGGCGCCGAATGAGGCGCGCGAGGTCTTCGAGCTGCTGGGGATCCTGCTCCGCGAGCACGTCGACCAGCGAGGAGGCCACCGCCTGCGGACCGAAAGAGAGAATGCCCTCGACCACACGCCGGGACGCATGCGCCATGAAATCGGCCTCCGTCATCACCGCCTCGAAATGCAACAGGCCATCGCGAGTCTTGCGGCGCAGCAAACGCTTGGCGACGAGCTTGTTGAGCACCGTGATCACGGTGAGCGCTGCGATGGCATGTGTTCGTGCCACGCGCTCGTGCACCACGCGCGCCGGCGACGGCACCCCCAATGCCCAGACGGCGGTCATCACCCGCGCTTCGAGGTCGCCCAAGACCTTCGCGAGGCCGTCCGCCGAGAGTCGAACGGTGTCCTGC
Source organism: Gemmatimonas sp. UBA7669 (assembly GCF_002483225.1). Taxonomy (NCBI): domain Bacteria; kingdom Pseudomonadati; phylum Gemmatimonadota; class Gemmatimonadia; order Gemmatimonadales; family Gemmatimonadaceae; genus Gemmatimonas; species Gemmatimonas sp. UBA7669. The sequence goes on from NZ_DLHL01000001.1 coordinate 70,776, forward strand.
AGCCGCAGCTCGGACGCGCGTGGCGCGCCCAACCCCCGGCGCTTCGTGGCCCCCGGCGCTTCCAACGTTGATGACTTACGTGGCTTGGACACGAACGACCCTCTGGCGGAAGAATGCTACTGCTGCCAACCTACCTGACGCTTTACCCGCCGTAAAGAGGCACCGGCTCTCGCGTGCTCCGGCGGTACCCCACCCTCGCCGTCCCGCCCCGTGGCTTACGACGCATCGCCCGCTCCGCGTTCATGAACACCGCCCATCGGCCCGCGCCATCGTCGCCCCCAGACATGGTCAATGATGACCCGATGCGTGTCCTGCTGCAACGCTGGCGGCACGATGCAGGAGGAACGTATCGCACGTGGTTCCTCTGGGAAGAGCGCATCAAGAACTTCCGGTCGATCCGGCGCGGTTTGCAGGAGGTGGTCGCCGAGATCGAGGCAGGCACCTTCGGCAACGCCTATCGCGGTTCATCACTCGAGACGGTGGTGCACTCCATCGCCGAGCAGCGCCAAATGTTCAAGGGGGCCGACCATGCGTGGCTGTGGAAGCCGAAGCTGCGCATCCCCGACATCTACGAGAGTCCGGCCAACCAACGTGCCTTCGGACGCTTCCTCGACACGTGTGTCTGCTGTCAGACGGAGGAGCACCTACTGGCGGCCATTCGGCAGCTCGACGCGCAGGGCATCAAGGGCCTGGGCCCGACGGCGGCGAACCTCCTGTACTTCCTGCACCCCACGATTGCGCCCCCCTTCAACACCGCCATCGTGAACGGCTACAACATCCTCAGCGGCGCGAACGTCAAGCTTGGCCGCTGGGAGGGCTACCTCGCGATGCGGCGCGGGCTGCTGGCGATGAACGCCCGGTACCGGGATCTGCTCTCCAACGATCTCGGGGCGCTCGCCGGCTTCGTGTTCGATGTGGGGCGGGGCCGATACCCTGCTCCCCCGCGCGCCGACGACGCTGCCGCGCGCACCGCATGGGCGGCTGACCTGGCGCTCGTGCGCGAGGAGTCGGTGCAGGACCGGCGACTGCGGACGGCCGGGCAGGAGCACGACCGTACCCACACGGAGGTGCAAGCCTGGCTCCGAGACCTCGGGCACGCTCTCGACTATGACGTCTGGATCGCGTCCAATGATCGCGCGCGGCCCTGGCAGCAGGGCCGGCTCGGCGACGGATGCCTGGAGTGCTTGCCGGTGGGCTTGGCGACCGCACCCGGGGCCGACGCGGTGCGACTGATCGACGTGTTGTGGCTGCACCGCGCCGGCAACGCCCCGGCGAACGCACGTGTCGCCGCCGCGTTCGAGGTCGAGCACACGACGTCGATCTATTCCGGGATCGTGCGCCTCCTCGATCTCGCGCTTGGGGCGCCGGAACAGGCGGTCGCCGAGCTGTTCCTCGTTGCGCCCGACGCGCGAGAAGCCGACGTGCGCGCGCAACTCGCGCGCCCGGCGTTCAGTCGCGTCGCGGACCTCCGGGTCCGCTTCCTCGCGTACGGCGATCTTGCGCAGCATCGCGAGACGATGGCCCGGTTCGGGACCGGGCTCAAGTCCGTCGAGGCCATCGCGCGCACGCTGTCGTGACTGGTCAGCACCGCGTTCTCCTTCCCTCTCCTTTCACACCACATCATCCATGAAGCGATCACCTACGGTTGTGCTGCTGCTGTCCGCCGCGTTTGCATCGGTTGGAGACGCACAACGTCCCACGAGTGCTCCTGCCGCGCGGCAGCGAAGCGAGGAGGCGGCCGCCACGGCGACGCTGCGCGCCGTGTTCGCGGCGTCCGAGCGCAACGACATGAAAGCGCTAGATACGCTGTACGCCGGCGACAGCCTCACGGTCGTCGAGGGCGCCGGGATCAATCGCGGCTGGACGGACTACCGCGATCATCACCTGGCGCCCGAGCTGAAAGAGATGAAGAACTTCCATTACCGCCCGGTGGACATCGAGATGCACGTGTCCGGGAACGTCGCCTGGGCGATCTTCCGATACAACCTCAAGGGCGAGATGGGCGCTCGCACGCTGGACAACGTCGGCCGCGGCACTGCGATCCTCGAGCGCCGTGGATCGGGCGCGGCGACGCGGTGGGTCGTGCGCCACACGCAGACGAGTTCGCGCGCGCGCCGGCCGAACGATCCGCCGGCCGGATGAAACCCAAGGCGCGCTGAATGCAGATCGAGCCGGTCATCGTGATGCAGCGATGACCGGCTCGATTTGTGTGTCAGCCGCGGTGACGATGCGGCAACATCGGACGACAGCGAAGCGCCGTCCCGCCTAGTGCTTCGTGCCGACGTTGAACACGAACGTCGTACGCGAGACGTCCCACTCCCTCGCGGCGCCGCCCGCCTTCCGGCTGGCGTATGCGGACCGCAGCATGACCGGACCGGCCTTCGCCAGCGGGATGTGCACGACGCCCTTCGCGTCCGCCGTGAACGGGACGCGGGTGACCGAGGCCGTTGCGGCTCCCGCGCTGTCGAGGCCCGTCGCGAGCTCGATGCCGATGCCGGCGACGGGGCTTCCGCTCCCGAGCATCCGCACGTGCAGCGTGTCACCAACCTGCACGTGCGATGGGTCGTTCACCGGGACGAACTCAAGGCGTATCCCGGCTGGCTTGGCGAAGGCGCGCGGTCCGCCCGTGCCGATCTCCACAATGGTGGCGGCGTAGCCGCCGTGCGTGAAGATGACGCTGTCGAGACCCGCAAACGCGTTCTCCCGCTCCAGGCGCGCGGCTTCGAGCGCCCCACCCTCGGCCTTGAGAAACCGAATGACGCCGGCTGGCGTCTCACGAAACACGCGCGGGGCCAGCCCGATCACGATCAGGTACTGGCCGGCGGCCGCGGGTTTGTGATGCAACTGGAGCGAGGTGCCCTGAACTCCCATCTCCGTGATCTTGGCCGACGAGGACGCGCCGATGATTCGTGCGTCGACGATGCGCTCCGCCGGCACCGCGGTCCCCGCCGGAAACTTCGTTCCGCCTTGTCGCACGTTGAAGTGCATCGTGGCATTCGCCGCGAAGGCGACGAGGTCGGGAATGATCCAGGTGTCGTGTGCCAACGCGGTCGAGGCGAGGGATACCATCGCGGCCGCCGCAGCAACGAGCGTGCGAGCGGTGGGCGCTGACGTGTGCTTCCGGCGGGTGGTGCGCATAGGGAAAGCCTTGGGCGGGGGTCTGACGGCTGTCGATGGTTGCTCGACTGACTTGCAGGATACGACGGGTTTTACGAGGTGTAAAGGCGGCGCGTCGGGAATCGCACTCCCCGGTGCACACGTACTCGGCGAACTGGGGCTCGTGCCGCTCGCGCGGAAGGCGTACTTTACCCACGGTAAAGAGTGCACCACTCCCGTCACTTCCCGCCCGGCGATCCCATGCACCCCGTCCTGCGCCTTGGCGCGCTCCCTGTCGCGCTGGGAGTCTGCCTCCTCGCTTCCCCGGTCGCCGCCCAGGCCACCCGCGCCGACTCCAGTGCCGCCGTGGCTGTAGTCGAGCAGTTCCACGCCGCCCTGACCGCCGGAGATTCTGCCCGTGCGGTGGCCGCCCTGGCCAGTGACGTGCTCGTCCTTGAGAGCGGCGCGATCCAGACCCGGACCGAGTATCTCGGCCACCACCTTGGCGCGGACATGAAGGCGAGCAAGGGATCCAAGGCGACGCGCACCGTGGTGCAGGTGCGGGTGATGGGAGACGCTGCGTACGTGGTCTCGAAGACCGTCTCGCCACCAACGGGTGCGGAGGGTTCGACGGGCTCGGAGATGGCAGAGCTGATGGTGCTTTCCAAGACAGCATCGGGCTGGAGCATCCGGGCCGTGCACTGGTCCTCGCGCCGGCGCCGCGCGTGACGCGCAGTGGAGCAACCGCGGGCAGACGCAGTGCTCAAGGCCGCATACTTCGGGCAGCCGCCGTCGTCGCGGCATTGCTCGCAGGTTCGACGTCACTCCTGACCGCGCACGATTTCTGGCTGGTGCCTGATGCGTTCGCTGTGACCCCGGGCGGGCGCATCGCGCTGCGTGGTCAGACGTCGAGCCTGTTCCCGAGCAGTCTGTCGGCCGTCACGCCGGATCGCATCGTGGCCGCGCGCGTGGTCACGGCCAACACGGCCGTTACGGTACGCGATGTCTCGGTGCTCGGGACATCGCTTCGACTTGCGCACCCGGCAGCAGCGGCTGGACAGCATCTGGTCGGCGTGCAGCTCGCGCCGCGGAACGTCCGCGAATCCCCTGCCAGCTTTCGTCGGTATCTCGATCTGGAGGGGGCGCCGGAGGCACGGGAGCGCTATGAGCGTGAGGGGCTGCTCCCCCGCGTGGGCGGGGACAGCATCACGCGCCGCTATGCCAAGTACGCGAAGACCGTGGTCGAAGTCGGCCGCGGGCCGCGCGCCTTTCAGCGGTTGCTGGATCACCCGCTGGAGTTCGTGCCGCTCTCCGATCCGTCGGCGCTCCGCGTCGGCGACACCTTGCGGATTCGGCTCGTGTTGCTCGGCAAACCGGCGACGTCGGCGCATCTCCATGCGGGCTCTATACCGGCCGGACCAACCGCGCTCACCGACACCGCCGCGGCACGCCGCGCCGCCGCGCGTGACGTGAAGCTGGAGACCGACGCGGGTGGCGTCGCCGCCATCGTGGTGACACAGCCCGGTCTCTGGAACATCCGTACCCTGCAGATCGTGCCCGCCGCGAAGGGCTCCGGGGCCGACTGGGATGTGCATTGGGCCACGTTGGTCTTCTCGGTCGCACGACGCTGACCGCCGACGCTCGCCTTCCCTTCAACCATAGGCATCCGATGAAGCGTCGTCTGCTTGTTGTGTGCACTGCGCTCGGCGCAGTGGCCGTCAGTATGGGCAATCGCGCCCCCGCGGATGCTCCGTCCGGCGCTACGGAGCATGGATCGTCTGGACGCGTGCTCCCGGCGCGCATCGACAGCATCGGGAGTCCCGCGGCCCCCGGAAGCGCGGAGCCGTACCTCACGGTGGGGCCAGACGGCCGGGTATACATGTCGTGGCTCGAGCCCGCGAATCCCGGCTACGCGCTTCGCTTCGCGGTGCACGATGGCACGCGCTGGTCGCCGGCCCAGACCATCGTCACGCGCAGCGACTTCTTCGTGAACTGGGCGGACTTCCCGTCGCTCGAAGTGCTCGGCGGCAACCGCCTCGCGGCGCACTGGCTGCAGCGCAATGGCACCGGCACGTATGCCTACGGGGTGCGCATCGCGCAGTCCGCCGACGGTGGCAAGACGTGGGGAGCGCCCGTCATCCCGCATCGCGACACCTCCCAGACCGAGCATGGCTTCGTCGCCATGTGGAACGAGGGTGGCACGCTCGGCGCGGTGTGGCTCGACGGCCGGAAGTTCAAGCAGCCAGGCCACGGCACGCCGGCGTCCGGCGGGCATGACGCCGGCAACGAGATGATGCTGGTGTCGACCACGTTGGACGCGAAGGGAGTGCGGGGGCCCGAGGTCCGACTGGATGAGCGCACCTGCGACTGCTGCCAGAACGCCGCCGTGATGACGAGCAGCGGGCCGATTGTCGCCTACCGCAACCGAACGACCGACGAGATCCGCGACATCTATGTCACCCGTCGAGTCGGCGCGAAATGGGTCGCCGGTGCCCCTGTTCACAACGACAACTGGAAGATTGCGGCGTGTCCGGTGAACGGGCCGGCACTCGCCGCGAGCGGCGCTCGCGTCGCCATTGCGTGGTTCACCGCCCCCGGGGACAGCGGCCGCGTCAACGTCGCCTTCTCCGACAACGCCGGCGCGACGTTCAGCGCCCCGGTGCGCGTCGACGGCGGGAGCCCCGCAGGGCGCGTGGACGTGGCGCTACTTCCTGATGGCGCCGCGCTCGTAACCTGGGTGGAGCGCGTCGGCGGCGACGTCGCCGCGGTGCGGTCCCGGCGCGTCGGGCGCGACGGCAAGGTCGGTGCGCCAATGACCATCGCCTCCAGCTCCGCGGCGCGCGCCAGCGGCTTTCCGCGCGCCGCGATCACTGGATCGAACGTGCTCTTTGCGTGGACGGTGCCCGGCCGGCCGTCGGCGCTGCGTGTTGCCCGTGCCTCGCTCGCGGAGTTTCGATGAGTTGTGGGGACCCAACGCGCCGGGCCACGGCGCTGTTCACGTTCGCATTGCTCGCGATCAGCGGCTGCACGTCAGCGGAGCGCAGCGGGAACGCCGCGGCGGGCGACGGCCGAGTGGAGGTTGGCTTTGCAGCTCCGGCGTACGCCACGGTGTCGCTTGACGGCGATTCGGTTTCGCTCGCCGGGCAGCGTGGCAAGGTCGTGCTGCTCAACGTGTGGGCGACGTGGTGTCACCCGTGCCGCACGGAGATCCCGGAGCTGCGCGCGATCCATGCGAAGTATCAGGCGCAGGGCCTGGAACTCATCGGCGTCAGCGTCGATACGGACGGCACCGACGAGGCCATCCGCACCTTCATGCGCGACTTCCAGATGACCTTCCCAATCTGGCGCGATCCGGACGAGCGGGTGTCGACACAGTTCCTCGTGGTGGGTGTGCCGGCGACGTTCCTGATCGACAAGGCAGGCGTCCTCCGCTGGCGAAAGACCGGCCCGATTGCGCCGGGCGATACGTCGCTCACGGCGGCTATCGAACGCGCGCTGGGCTCGTAGTGCAGTCCGCGTCCATTGGCGTCACCATCAGCTTCACCGCCGGCGTCCTGAGCTTCCTCTCGCCGTGCGTGCTGCCGCTCATCCCGAGCTACGTGAGCTTCATCACGGGCATGAGCCTCGACGACGTGCAGCGCTCTCGCCGGACGACGCTGCTCCACGCGCTGCTCTTCGTCGCTGGCTTCACCATCGTCTTCATGGCGCTGGGCGCCACGGCCACGGTGCTCGGCCGCCTGTTCCATCAGGAGCGCGATTGGGTGGGCCGCGTGGGCGGCGTGCTGGTGATCGTGCTCGGGCTCTACTTGCTGGGCGTCTTCAACATCGGCGCGTTCTCCCGCGAACGTCGCGTGCACATCGCGAACAAACCCCTGGGCTACCTCGGCACGGTGCTCGTGGGGATGGCGTTCGCCGCCGGGTGGACCCCGTGCATCGGCCCGATCCTGGGCGGCGTGCTCACCTACACGGCAAGTTCGGCGGACCTGAACCGCGGGCTGTTGCTGCTCTTCGCGTACTCGCTCGGGCTGGCGCTCCCGTTCCTGCTCGCCGCGCTCATGATCGACAAGTTCATGGCAGTCTTTCAGCGCTACAAAGGGGCGCTCGTGTGGATGTCGCGCGCGTCCGGGGTGTTGTTGATCGGGATCGGCATCCTGATGATCACCGGCAGCATGACCGTCCTCACGACGTGGCTGCAGCAGTGGACGCCGGACGCACTCCGCAACCGCATCTAGGGATCGGCGCGTCGAGCCGCTGACCGGCGTGGTGTCGCCTCCCTTCGCGGCTCGCGTTGCGCCTCAGCGCAACGTCTCAGGTGCGATCCGCTCCGCCCGAAGGGTGCGCTGCCCATAGGGCGTCAGGCCGCGGGGCTTGTAGATCGAGAGAACGGTGGTCACCAGCAACACGAACAGCGCGGCGCCCGCGTTCGCGATCAGTTGGATACGCACCTGCCGCTCGTCGCCTGCGGCGAGCACCCGCGTCGAGGCCACGTCGGCCAGGTAGCTGATCGGACGCATGCGCAGGAGCAGGATCGCGCTTGCCGGCACGGTGAGGACCAGCTTGGCAATCACCCAGTAGTGCCGGACCAGCCCCCACAGCGTCCCGAGTGACTGGACAAGGCCGGTCACCAAGGTAGCGATGCACAGTGGGACGATCACGGCCCACGCCGTCGTGTCCATCGACAGGTAGGCAGCGCGAACGCTCAGGGGGTCAGGGCTGCGGATGCCGGCGACCGCCAGCGCCAGAAAGGCGGCGACCGCGCCGAACCAGCCGAGCGAGGAGGTCACGTGCGCGGTGAGGGCGGCCTTCCGGAGCCACGGACCCATGGGAGCGAGGCGCATCACGATCCGTGACCGCGGAAGCCACCGCCGGCGAGGTGCATGACGACGAAGGCGAGCAGCAGCACGGCCAGCACCGCGGCGAACACCTTCACCCAGCGTGGCATGGGTGCGATGGATTCGTCTCCCCCGTCCTGGCGGGGGCGCTCAGTAGGCTCCGTGTTCGGACGCAGTGCAGCCATGGAAGCACTCCAGCGAGTGTTAATTGCGCGATGGCGCCACAGCGGGCGGGCGGCCGTCGGTCCCGGCCGGCACACAACACCCGGCACCCTGCTGAACCGGCGGACAGCGTACCGACCCGTACGAGCAGAACACGCAACAGTCGCCCGCCTTTGGGCGGAGCAGCGTCTGGCATCCGGCGCACGGGTGGAAGAAAACACAGGCGTCCGTTGGCATCTGCAGGACGTCGTGGTGTCGGCAGATCGGGCACCACATCGTTGACTCCAGAATGGTCGGTGGCATCGAGAAACCTACCACGGGCGTCGCCACCGAAAGCGCCCTCCGGGGCGGCCGGATCGCCACAGCAGGAAGGCGGACGGGAGACGACCCCGAAGGCGGCGCCTAGATTCTCAGGTGGCACGGCACATCGACGCCGTGCAGCAGCGGTGGACCAGGCGGCGGCGCGCTTCCTACCCACGGCGACATTCCACGAACCCACGGCGTTGATGACCACAGCATCGATGGATGAGGCGGAGGATTTCGCGTACCACTACCCACCAGAACTGTTGGCGCTGCTGATCGAGGTGATCCCGCGCCTCAGCCGCGCCAAGCGCGACGTGCTCCTGTTCTTCCGCGGTGCCGGGACGCCCGAACGGCTCTTTGCCGATCTCGCTGACCAACTCGCCACCGCGCCGGACGGCGTCCGCAAGGCGGATCTCGCGCGGACCGTGTTGACGCGGGTCAATGACGGCGGGGATCCTCTGCTCCGCGTCCGCAGCGAAATCGTCAAGCGCGTGTGCGAGTGCACCGACTTCAGCCGATGCTGGCCGGACGACCAACTCATCGCGCACGGGCTCGTGGCTCGGGTCCAGCACGTGGTGAACGTCAAGGACACCTTCACGCGCATCAACCTCGAGCGGCAGCGCGAACAGCAACTGCGGCGCGAGGGCATTGAGCGGACCGCCGCCGAGCAGGCCGACGCCCTGCGACAGCGCGCGATGGTCCAGCAGGCGTTCTTCGCGCTCTTCGGCGAGCCGGATGCGCACCGGCGGGGCAAAGCACTCGAAGGCGTGCTGAACGCGCTGTTCGCGCTCGATGGCCTGCTGGTGCGCGAGGCCTTCACCCTGCGCGGCAAGCCCGGCGATGGCATCATCGAGCAGATCGATGGCGTCGTCCAGCTCGACAGCCATCTCTACCTCGTGGAGATGAAGTGGTTGAACGCGCCCCTCGGGGCCGGTGACGTGGCCCAGCATCTGGTCCGCCTCTACCATCGCGGGGATATGCGCGGGCTGTTCCTGAGCTATACCCCGTTCACCCCGGCCGCCCTCGACGCGTGCCGGGATGCCCTGCACCAGCGCGTCGTGTCACTCGTGCTCCTCGAAGAGTTCGTCGGCGTGCTGAACCGCGGCGACAACCTCGCGGCCATGCTCCGCGCGAAGGTCACGGCCGCCATGATCGAGAAGCGCCCCTTCCTCCCGGTGTAGCGGCTCCCATCGCGTAGAGCCGGAGCACCGAACGACCGCTGTCGTGCCCGGGACGTCGTCTGCGTGAGGCGCGAACGTGTGCTGAGGGGCCGGGCGACCGCGGCGCAGTGGGCCGCCGAGACCTGAACTGAGAGCGCACACCCTTGGCGAGCAGTCCCCCTCGGCGCGCGCGCCCGAGGCAGGCGCCGACCTGCAGGGCCGCGTGGTGTCGGCTGCTACCTGTCCCTGCGATGTGTGACATCCAACCCGGCTCACCACAGCATCTACGCCCAACACGGGGCAACGCCGTGCTGTCCACCGAACACGCACGCGACCGCCTCGGACCGGACGCGGCCGAACCAAGTCCATACAACGGATCCTGGCACTGAAGGAGTCCGTCCGTTCCGTATCTGCGCCCCGTCCACCGCATACGGGCAGCGCCGTGCCGACGCACTGTGTCTCACGACCTCGTGCAGAGGCCGTGTTTCGCCGTCTCATCACAAATCGCCGTGTCCAAACCAGCTAAGCTATTGATTTGACATGCCTTCCTTGGGCGATTTGGACACGCGACATGGACACGCCCGGATATAACGGCAACGGCGGCAAGGTGGATGTGAACGGTGACCGGGCGAAGCGCGCCAAGCAGATCCAGGCCGGTGACACGGTACGCCTGAGGCAGGGCCCGATCGAATGGGTGCTGGTGGTGCGCGAAGCGGCGGGCCGGCGCGGGTCGGCGGACATCGCGCGTGGCCTCTACGACGAGACTGACGACGGACGCCGCAAACGCGAGACTGTGACAGAGCAACTGCGCAGCATGCCCACGGCGTTCTCCCATGGTGACAGCAAACCCGGCAAGCGCGACCGTCGGGCTCTGAGGCGCCTCAAAGGCGACGAAGCGTGGTAATCGGCTGCGGACCGTCACACTTCATGAATTGTGCGTCACAGTGGATGCGCGGGGGCCGTTTTTGGTTAGTGTTGGGCGCTGACGGACTCTTCCTCTTCTCTCTCCCTTCGCATGCGGATACTCGTCATCGAAGATGACCACCTCGTCGCGGATCTGATGCGGCAGGTGCTGGTGGACGACGGCTACACGGTGGACGTGGCGGCAGCGGCCGAAGAAGGTCGGCAGTTGGTGGCGGCGCAGCCCTACGACGCCATCGTGCTGGACCTCGAGCTGCCCGATCGCCACGGCATTCAGTTGTTGCAGGACTTCCGTCGGGAAGGCAGTACGATTCCCATCGTGGTGGCCACAGCGCACGACAGCAACGCGGATGTGGTCCGCGCTCTCGATGCAGGCGCCGATGACTACCTGCCCAAGCCATTTGCGAACGAAGTCCTCGCCGCGCGCGTGCGTGCCGCGGTGCGACGTGGCGGCGCGCGCAGCATGGAGAAGGTGCAGGTCGGTGATCTGACTCTGCACCGCGTGAATCACGAAGTGCAGTGTCACGGTCAGCTGCTCAATCTCACGGCGCGGCAGTACGCGCTGCTCGAGTACCTGGCCATGCGCGCCGGCGAAACCGTGCGACGCTCGGCGCTGCTCGAGCACGTCTGGCACCTCAAGTTCGACCCCGGCTCGAACGTGGTCGACGTGCACGTGGCGCAGTTGCGCAAGCGGCTGCGCGATGCCAACAGCACGGTGGACATTCGCACCGTGCGCGGCGAAGGCTACGCGCTCGACGTGACCTGATCGTCACCTGATTCGCTGACGCGACCGGGGTCGAATCAGGACTCCGACAACGCCCGGGAGACGAATTGCGTCATCGTCTCGCCGGGCGTTCGTGTGTGATGGGCCGCGGGCACGGTGAGCAGCGGGTCCAGCACGCACACACGCACGCTGCCGTCTCCCGTGGCTTTGGCCAATTCGGCCGGTCGGCTGGCCAGCCGCACCCGCCAGCCCGCCGCCCGCGCAAGGCGGTCAGCTTCGCGCCGCTCCTGGGGGCTGCCGCCGTAGAACACCACCACCAGCGGCAGGCCGTGCACGGCGAGGCTCACCCGGCTGCCTGTGGCACGGCCTGAGGCAGCACCGCAATGGCGGCGATCTCCACCAGAATGCCGCGCAACGACGCACCTACCACGGCGCGTGTGGGGAACGGCGCCGTGAACACCGTACGATATACCGCGTCGAAGGTGCCCCAGTCCTTTTCGTCGGCGAGATACACGGTCACGCTTACCACATCGCGCAACGTGGCGCCACCAGCCAGAAGAATGCGCTCCAGGTTGGCGAGCGTCACGCGTGTCTGTTCTTCCACCGTGCTGCCCTCGATCTGCCCGGTGGCGGGATTGCGAGGGGTTTGTCCCGACACGAACAACAGCCCATTTGCGGTGCGGACGCCCGGCGAGTAGGCTCCCGCAGGCGGCGGCAGGTCCGGCAGCACCACCGGAGTCCAACTCCGGGTGGTGTCAGAGTTCGCAGGCCGGGCAGGGACAGCGTTCTGGTCTGGCGTCATTATCTCGGGTGGTGGAGGATAGCGGTGGGAACATATCTCGAGCAGCTCGAGACGCCGGTACCGATCGTTGATCTCGATCGGCTCACGACCAATCTGGACCGGATGGCGGCCTACGTCACCCTCCACGGTCTGCAAGTGCGTCCGCACGTCAAGACGCACAAGTCGCCACGCATTGCCGCCGAGCAGTTGCGACTGGGCGCGGTGGGCCTCACCTGCGCCACGCTGCACGAGGCGGAAGTCATGAGTGAGGTCTGCGACGACCTGCTGATCGCCTATCCCCCCGTGGGGGCCGCGCGCCTGGAGCGGCTCATGCGTCTGCCCGACCATGTGCGGGTGCGCGTGGCGGCAGACGATCCGGCCTCATTGGACGCGCTGGGCGTGGCCGCCAAACTCGGACGCCGCATTGTCGATGTGCTGGTGGAAGTGGACCTCGGCATGCACCGCGTGGGCGCCACCTCGCCAGCCAAGGCCCTGGCGGTGGCGCAACAGGTGGAGCGGGCTTCGGCGCTGCGTTTTGCGGGGCTGCAGTTCTATCCGGGCCACATTCGCGCGCATGTCGATGAGCAGGCGCCGCTGCTGCGGCAATTGTCGCAGGATCTCGCGCAGTACATCGAGGTACTCACCGACGCCGGTCTCGCGCCGCCCACGGTGAGTGGTGGCTCGACTCCGGCTGCGTGGCGCATGCACGAAATTGCCGGCGTCACCGAGGTCCGTCCTGGCACCTACGTGTACAATGACCGCACGACGGCGCAGATCGGGGCCTGTGACTGGGAAGACTGTGCGCTCACCGTGCTGGCCACGGTCATCAGCACGACGGTCAAGGGTCAGGTGGTCATCGATGCCGGCACCAAGGCGCTTGGGCGCGAGCCACTGCGCGCCGAAGGCGAGGGCTACGGCGCGGTGCTCGAGCATCCGGATGTCGTGGTCTCGCGCATGTCCGAAGAACACGGCATCCTCGACCTGTCCAAGTCCTCCTGGCGACCGCGTCTCGGCGAACAGGTGCGCATCGTGCCCAATCACGTGTGCATCGTGGTGCATCAGTTCGACGAAATCATTGGCGTGCGCGGGCATGTGGTGGAGACGCGCTGGCCGGTGGCCGCGCGCGGGCGCGCATCCAATCAGACGCTCGAATCGCCGGCCGGCCGTCCGCGGGCGGTTTGAGTGCACGACCGCGTGAACGTCTGAGCAACGCGGGCATGACGGCGCGTCGCATTCTGCTCGTGGACGCCGACGCGTTTTTTGTGGCCGTGGCGCGGCAGGTGGATCCGGAGGGCGCGGGCAAGGCGCCGCTGCTCATCGTGGGCGGGCGTCCGGGCTCCCGTGGCGTGGTCTGCTCGGCGTCGTACGAATGCCGCGCCTATGGTGTGCGCTCGGCCATGCCCATTCAGCGCGCCCTCAAACTCTGCCCGGAGGCCACGTGTGTGCCGGTGCCGCGTCAGGCCTGCAGCGCGCGCAGTCGAGACATCCAGGCCGTGCTGGCGCGCTTTGCGCCGGTCGTGCAGGCCTCGAGCATCGACGAGTGGTACTGCGACCTGGGCGGCACGGAGGCGCTCTACGGCCACGAGCCGCTCGATGTCACGGCGCATCGCATTCGGGACGCCGTGTTCGAGGCCACGGGGCTGCGGGTGTCCATCGGCGGCGCCACCTCCCGTCTGGTGGCCAAGATGGCCGTCGAGGTGGCCAAGCCCAAGCCGGGAACGGGCGCCAGCGGCGTGCACTGCGTGCCTCCGGGCACGGAAAGGGCCTTTCTGGCCCGTTTCCGCCTGTCGGACATCCCGGGAGTCGGTCCGCGCTTCGCGGAGCGTCTGGCGCGCATGGGGCTGGTCACGGTGCCCGATGCCCAGGCCTGGCCCGAGGAAGCCCTGGTCCAGCGCCTGGGAGAGCGCGGCGGGCAGTGGCTGGCCCGCCGGGTCCGCGGCGAGGACGAGAGTGTGGTGTCGTCGCGCGATCGGCAGAAGCAGGTGAGCCGAGAGAGCACGTATGGCCGCAATCTGGAGGACGACGAAACCATACAGCGCGAGTTGCTGCGGCTGGCGGTGCGGGTCAGCGCCGACCTGCGGCGTCAGGCGCTACGGGCGCGCACGGTTACCGTCAAGCTGCGCACCCCCGACTTCGTGACCCGTACGGCGCAGCGCTCGCTGACCCGTTTTGTGGACTCCGAACGGGCCGTGTCTCGGGTGGCCAGCGAATTGCTGGGCCAGTTGCGCGCCGGACGGGGTGGGCCGGTGCGTCTCCTGGGGATTGCCCTGTCCCACTTTGACGACGAAGACGTCCCGCTGCCGCCAGCCCTGGCCCAGTTGGGCCTCTTTCAGGACCCGAAGGCCGCCGCCGCCCCGGAGGCGGTGCCTGACGAGGCCAGGGAGCAGGCGCTGACCCGGGCACTGGACCGCATCCGCGGGCGTTTTGGCAGCGATGCCATTCTTCCCGCCCGTCTGTTGGACCGGGCGCCCGATACCGGGCCAAGGGTGGAAGAATGACCGGACAGGCTTTACCTTGCGCGTGCTGCGGCGGACCCAGTGGTCTGGCCGCCCTCTCCATCAAGCCGGATGTTCCTCGGGGTTCCAGATGAGTGCTACTCAGTACGATCCGAACAAGTTGGGTTGGGGCGCGGCCCTCGTGACCTGTGTGCTGACCGCAGCGCTCGGGTTCGGCGCGTACACGATCCACAACAACACCTACCGTCATCCGCGCGATCCGATGGCCAAGCAGGTGTATTATGAGCGTGACAACGCCAAGCACGCCGGCGGTGGGGAGCATGCGGCGACGGGCGAGTCGCACGGAGCCGAAGCGGCGCCCAAGGCCGAGGGCGCGGCGCACTGAGGAGTTCGGGTTGTGATGGCAAGACGCCGCGGTCAAATGACCGCGGCGTTTCCTTTTTTGCGTGAGGTTGTGCCGAGCCGGAATTGTTCTTTGCGCGATCCACTGCTCTGGGCCGTGCGCCGTGGGCTATGAGTGTGCGTGGTGTCGCGTCGGGATCACGCGATCCGCAGCTTCCGGATAGCGTGATGCGGCAGCATGAACCACGCACACTCATAGCCCACGGCGCACGGCCCACAGCAGTGGACCGGGGCAGTTGACGCAGTTCAGTCGAGATTATCCCCCTACCTCACCGGCAACGTAAACCAGAACGTCGCCCCCTTCCCCGGCTCCGAATCCACCCCGATCTCGCCGCCGTGCGCCTCGACAATGCCCTTGGCGATATACAGCCCGAGCCCCGAGCCCGCACGCAACAGCCGCGGCGCCTGCCAGTAGCGTTCGAACAGGCGCGGCACGTCGTCGGGCGCCACCCCAGGTCCCGTGTCACTCACCGCGACCCGCACCGCGTCATCGTGCAGCGTGGCCGACAGCACAATGCGTCCACCTGATGGCGTGAAGCGCACCGCGTTGCCCAGCAGGTTCGACAACACCTGCTGCAGCCGCTGCCGGTCAGAGAGCAACTGCGGGAACGGTCGGTCGATATCGCGCACCAGCGTGAGCCCGGCATCGGCGATGACCGGCTCGAACAGATCGGCCGATTCCTTGAGCAGGTTGGCCAGCATCACCGGACGCTGTTCCACGCGCAGTCGACCCGCCGAAATGCGCGTGACATCCTGCAGATCCTGAATGAGCCCGTCCGCCTGACGGGCGGCCGCGCGAATCGCTTCCACCTCATCGCGCGCCATGAGTGGCACGTCGTCCTGCACGTCATCGGTGTCGCGGCCGAGCACCGCGCCGGTGAGCATCACAATCGCGTTCACCGGGTTGCGGAGATCATGCGACACGATGGCCAGCATTTCGTCGCGCTCCCGCACCGCGCGTCGCGACTCCTGATACAGCCGCGCGTTCTCCAAGGCGAGCGCCGCCAGTCCGGCGAACTGATCGCCCACATGCATTTCGTCGATGGCGTGCGACGCGCCAGGCCTGGTGCGCACGAGGTGGAGCGCGCCGATGGCGCGCCCCCCCGCACGCAACGGCACGAGCAACACCGCACTCGCGCCCAGTGACTCGGCGCGCGCGCGCGATTCGGCGTCCGGGAAGTTGGCCTGCAACCACGCGCCCATGTCGGTGACCCGCTGCGCTTCCATTTCGTGCGCGACCCGCGCGCCGCTGGCAATGCGCGGCTCATCGGGCACGGGCTCGGCATGACGCATGACCAGCGCCGCCGTGTCCTCGTGGCGATGTGGATCCATGTGCGTGGCGGCGGCACGCCTGATGGCCCCATCGGGTGTGAGCAGCTCCAGCAGGCTCCAGTCGCCCAGCAGCGGCACCGGCAGTTCGGCAATCGTGGCCATGGTGGACTCCACGTCGAGCGAGGCGGCCAGCACCCATCCTGCCGTAGCCAGCAACTTCTGCCTTTCCTCCCAGCGGCGGCGCTCACTTACATCACGCAGCGTGACCATGAACGTGCGCTCGCCGTTGATCGTCACGCGCGCAATGGACGCCTCGGCGGGAAACTGCTCGCCGTTCTTGCGCAGCCCGGCAATCTGCCGACGATCAGCCATCGTGCGTGCGTCGCTGGGCCCCTCGGCGAACGTGCGCATGTGGCCACGATGTACCGCGCGGGAGGCCATGGGCAGCAGGCGATCGAGCGCCTGCCCCAGCATCTCGGCCTCCATCCAGCCGAAAATCTGTTCCGCACCGCGGTTGAACCGCACGATGCGGAAATTGTCGTCCAGCGCGATGATGGCGTCGGATGCGATATTGACGACGGCCGCGAGCGCTGCATGCGAGTGCGAATCGGTCATGGACGACAATCAGGCTGGGGGAGAGGCGTTCTGCCAGTCGTTCGGCAACGATTTGCATCGTGCAGGATCAACCAGCAATCACATGCCACGATCCATTTTACGAGGTCTGTCTCCGCTTCCGCCAGCCGCGCTCGCCTTTCTGCTCGTGGGCGGCGTGCTGTGGATGCTGGACCGCGGCAGCGCGTGGAGCCACCACATCTGGTTGGCTGGCCTGGTGCTCACCGGCCTGCCGGTGGCCTGGCGCACGCTGCGTGGCATGCTGCGCGGCGAGTTTGCGGCCGATGTGGTGGCCATGCTCGCCATTGTCGGTGCCGTGCTGCTGGACCAACCACTGGCGGGTCTGGTGGTGGTACTCATGCAGACGGGGGGCGAGGCGCTGGATGCCTACGCCGTGGCGCGCGCGTCGGACGCCGTGGAAGCGCTGGAAGCCGATGCGCCGCGAACCGCACACCGGCTGGTGAACGGTCGTGTGCAGGACATTGCCGCTGAAGACATCGCGCTGGACGATGTGCTGCTCGTGCGGCCCGGTGAGTTGGTGCCCGCCGACGGCGTGGTGACCGATGGGTCGTCGCATGTCGACACGTCGCGACTCACGGGCGAGCCCGTGCCGCGGCGTGTGGGCGCGGGTGCGCAACTGCAGTCGGGGTTCGTCAATCAGGAAGGCGCGCTGCAGATGCGCGCGCTGCGCCGATCGCAGGACAGCCAGTACGCGCAGATCGTGGAGCTCGTGCGCCGCGCGCAGGGATCCAAGAGTCCGCTGCAGCGCACGGCGGATCGCTGGGCGGTGTGGTTTACGCCGCTCACGCTGCTGGTGTGCGTGGTGGCGTGGTGGGTATCACGCGATTGGTCGCGCGTGCTGGCCGTGCTCGTGGTGGCCACGCCCTGCCCGCTCATTCTGGCGGCGCCGGTGGCCATCATTGGTGGCATCAACCGCGCCGCGCGGCGTTCCATCATCGTGCGCAGTGGCGCGGCGCTCGAGGGCCTGGCACGCGTGAACATGCCGGTATTCGACAAGACGGGCACGCTGACCATCGGGCAGCCTCGTGTTACGCATGTGCAGGTGAGCGAAGGCGCTGACACCTTGCTGGCCCTTTCGCGCGTGGGGGCCGTGGAACAAGGCTCAGGGCACTTGCTGGCGCGGGTGCTGGTGCACGAAGCCGAGACGCGCGGCGCGCCGCTGCGTGTGGCAAGTGCGTTGGTGGAAACACCGGGGCGCGGCGTACAGGGCGTGGTTGACGGCATCGTGGTGGCCGTGGGGGCGCTGCCCTACGTGCGCGAACAGTTTGCGGCGCATCACGAGGTGCTGGCGCGACTCGATACGCTGGATGACGGAGCGGACGGATTGCGGGCCTGGGCCGGCATGTCCGACGGCGCGGTGGCGCGCATTCAGTTTGCAGATACGCTGCGCGAGGATTTGGCGCCGATGTTTCGTGAACTCGCGGAGCTGGGCTTTGCGCCCGCGCTGCTGTTGAGTGGTGACAAGGCGGTCAACGTGCAGGCCATCGCGCGCGCGGTGGGTATCGCCGAAGCCGAGGGCGATCTCACGGCGGAGGACAAGGTGCGGCGTGTGGCTGCGCTCGAGGCCGCGGGCCATCGGGTGCTGATGGTTGGCGACGGCACCAACGATGCACCGGCGCTGTCAACGGCCACGGTGGGCGTGGCACTCGCCGGCCACGGCGGTGGTGTGGTGGCCGAGGCGGCTGATGTCGTGCTGCTCATTGATGATCCCACGCGTATTCCGGAGGCGGTGCGCATTGGCCGGCACGCGCTGGGCATCGCGCGTCAATCGATCTTTGTGGGCCTTGGCCTGTCGCTGGTAGGCATGCTGTTCGCCGCAGCGGGCATGCTGCATCCGGTGGCGGGTGCGCTGGTGCAGGAGGCCATTGATGTGGCGGTCATTCTCAATGCGCTACGGGCGGCGCGGGCGCCGGGAACTGCGGGAGCCTGAAACACGAAGCGCCGCCCGGTTGGGCGGCGCTGGTGTCTTGGGGATTACGTGGAGAGTTGCTCAGGCCTTGCGGCGGCGGGCAACGAAGCCCAGGCCGGCGAGGCCGGCGGCGAGCAGGCCGAGTGACGCGGGTTCGGGGACCTGCTGAGTCGTTACGATTGTGGCAGCGAGATACTCCGGTCCGCCAGCGATGTCAGAAAAGGTTCCGCCAGCACCAAGTCCACCGTTCGGGTTTGCCGCGATGAAGTTGTCGAAGAGGCCCCAGGAGGACTGCGAAATTCCAAAGACGAGTCCAAGCGCGCCAAGGCCCTGTCCACCGGTGTACGTACCCTTATCGTCTTCGATCAGGTCGAACTGAACAAAGGTTGTGGCATCAGCCCACAGCCGGAGGTTGAGAGACAAAATGTTCAGATCGCCATCACTGCCCGGCTCATTGCCGTTCAGGATTAGCCTGAAGGTGGAGCCCTGCAAGTTGACAAACTCCGAGAATGAGCGGAACGAGCCCTGAGAAGGGCCAAGGCTCACACCGTTGTCAGCCACGCCACAATTGGTGGTCGAGTTGCCCCAGCCTACGCAACCCCCTTCGGTCGTGCTGTTTCCCTTACCCTTGAAGGTGACAATGACCGACTGACTCCCAAAACCGTTTCCGAGATCAACGATCTCGCCTGTGTAGAACATCGATCCTTGCGCGGCGGCAGTCTGCGACCAAACGGTGAAAGCAGCTGCGATAACGAGTTTCTTGAGCATTGTTCGGATCCCGAAGGGGGGTGGAGTGATTCCCGTTACACTTCAATCCCCGTGCCAATCCATCACATAGATGATGCACGCTTAATGTTGTGTAAACCATTAATTTTCAACATTTTACACTCTACAGGGCAACCAAGAACAATGAAGATCTCTTCACCATTTACATTGATGCTGCAGGCGAGCCACACCACGTGTCAGTTCCGAGCCACAGTCCGCACAGTCGAGGCAAAAATGCAACGGGTGGCTTTCACGCAAAACTGCGGAGCCACCCGTCCAAGAAGATGCGCTTGGCACCGACTCACACCAGCGGCACCAACCCCTCCGCGATGCACACCCGCTCGCGCCCGTTCTGCTTGGCCTTGTACAGGGCCTTGTCCGCCCGCGCCACCCACTCCTCCACATCCTCGTGGATCTCGAGCTGGGCCACGCCCACGCTCGCGCCCACCGAGAACTCCATCGCCGGATGCGGCGCCGGCATGGCCGCCAGCTGCTCCTGCAGCCGACGCGCCAAGGTCTGCGCCATCTTCCAGTCGGTGTTGTGCAGAATGGCCGCAAACTCGTCGCCGCCCAGTCGGCACAACACGTCGCTCTGACGCAGGAAGGTCTTGCCCAGTGCCTTGCCCAGATTCTGGATGGCCTGGTCGCCCGCCTGATGCCCGTACATGTCGTTGACGAGCTTGAGCTTGTCCATGTCCACCATCAGCAGCACCACGGGCTGACGGCCCAGCGAGAACATCTGCAGCGCACGTGGCGCCATCACATCGAACAGCTTGCGGTTGCCAAGCCCGGTGAGCGCATCGGTGGTGCTTTCGCGCCGCGCCTCTTCGAGCTGCTTGCCCAGTCGGTCGAGCTTGGTGGCCAAACTCACGTACTGTTCCTGCTGCTGCTCACGGCGCTCCTGCAGTGCGCTTTCAATGGCCAGCACGGCGCCCAGCACTTCCTGCTTGATGGTGCCCGTCTGCATACGCTTGAGCGCGCCCTTGGCCCGCTCCATCTGTTCTTCGGTGGTCTGGTCGGCATGGTGATCGACCTTCACCGCATTGTGCACCGTCTCCACGCAGGCCCACAGGGCATCGCGCAACTCACTGATGCTCGCGCTCACATACCGATGTTCATCGCGGCGCTGATCCGTCACCGCCCGCACCACACCCGTCCAATCGCGCTCATGCACGGCGGCCGATCCGCGCTCGTGCTCGTCCAGCGGGAAGCCCAGCGTGGCATGGCGATGCCAGCGGGTCAGCTCACGCGACGTGTCCTCGCCCGATCGATCGGGCAGATCCAGAGGGTAGCGGGAGAGGGCGGTGAGAATTCCACCCAAGGCATCGAGTACCAGGCCAAGACTCTGCTCGGCAGATGCCAAGCTGTTGCCGGATGGCGAGCCGTTCGACGCAGGCGCAGCAGATGATACGGACAGTTGGGGAGAGCCGTTCGCGCGGTCCGAGCTTCCTCGCTCGGACGAAGGGCGCGGCTCCATGAGCTTCTTGAAAAACATGGGTCGTGGTGAGGGTTTGTCATGAGAATCGACACATCCTCCCAAGAGCTTGAGCCTTTGCTCCCACCCTCACCACGGCTTGCCACACCTCAGCCTGCGAATTGCTCACACCACCGGCACCACCGTCACCGAGGCGGCCAAAAAGCCGCCGTCAGAACTCACTGGCCTCAAATGCCATGATGGGCGCCGCCCCTGCCTGCATGGCCGTGAGCAGCGTGCCACACTCGGGCAGTACGCGCGCGAAGTAGAAGCGCGCCGTCTTGAGCTTGGCCTGATGGAACGCGGCGTCACCACGCCCCGCAGCCAGGGCGTCCGACGACACGGTGGCCATGCGCAGCCACTGCCAACCCACCGCCACATACCCCATGAGATGCAGGTACTCCGTGGCCGACGCGCCCGCCTCGTCCGGGTTGGCAAACCCGCGCTCGGCCAGCAGCATGGTGGCCTTCTGCAACTGATACAGCGACGCGCCAAGCGCCTTGGCGTGATCGGCCAACGCATCGTTGGTCGCCGCCGCGTCGATGTCCGCCTTCACGAGTTCGAAGAAGCGACGCACCAAACGGCCGCCTTCCATGGGCAGCTTGCGGCCCACGAGGTCAAGTGCCTGCACGGCATTCGTGCCCTCGTAAATCTGCGCGATGCGCGCATCCCGCACGTACTGCTCCACGCCATACTCGCGGATGTAGCCGTGACCACCCAGCGTCTGCAGCGCGATATTGGTGTTGTCGAAGCCCTTGTCGGTGAGAAACGCCTTGATGACCGGTGTCATGAGCGCCACCATATCCTGCGCATCCTGACGTACCGACGCATCGGGATGGCGATGCTCGAGATCAATGCGCACGCCCACCCAGTAGGCCAGCGAGCGCATGCCCTCGTTGAAGGCCTTGATGCGCAGCAGACCCTTGCGCACATCGGGATGCACGAGGATGGGATCGGCGGGCCCTTCGGCGTTCTTCACGCCGGTAAGCGCCCGTCCCTGCAGGCGCTCCTTCGCATAGGCCAGCGCATTCTGATACGCCACCTCCGACAGACCCAGTCCCTGCAGACCCACCGCCAGGCGCGCGCTGTTCATCATGACGAACATGGCGCGCATGCCCTTGTGCGGCTCACCCACCATCCATCCCGTGGCGCCGTCGAAGTTGAGCACACAGGTGGCCGAGGCCTTGATGCCCATCTTGTGCTCGACACTGCCGCAGGTCACGCCGTTGCGCGCGCCCACACCACCATCAGCTGTCGGCAGGAACTTGGGCACCAGAAACAGCGAGATGCCCTTCGTGCCACTCGGTGCGTCCGGCAACTTGGCCAGCACGAGATGCACGATGTTCTCGGTGAGATCGTGCTCGCCCGCCGAGATGAAAATCTTCTGACCCGTGATGCGATACGTGCCGTTCTCGGCCGGCTCGGCCCGGGTGGTGAGAATGCCAAGGTCTGTGCCGGCGTGCGCTTCCGTGAGACACATGGTGCCGCCCCACGAGCCGTCGATGAGCTTGGGCAGGAAACGCTGCTTGAGTTCATCGGAACCATGACTCATGAGTGCGCTGTACGCGCCGTGTGACAGACCCGGATACATGCTGAAGGAGAGGTTGGCCGAGCACAACATCTCCTCCATGACAAAGCGCACCATCTCCGGGAGTCCCTGGCCTCCGTACTCGCTGGTGGCGGCCACGCCGGTCCAGCCGTCGGCCGCATAGCGCGTGTACGCCTCCTTGAAACCAGAGGGCGTGCGCACCTCACCGTTCTCAAAGTGCACACCTTCGATGTCCCCCGGCTGATTGAGCGGAAACAGCACGTCCTCGCAGAAGGCCGCGCCGCCCGCCAGCACCTCGTCGATCATGTCCGGTGTGGCGTCCTCGAAGCCCGGCAGACGGGACAACTGCGCGATGTCGTGGACCTCGTGCAGGAGGTAGCGGATATCCTGGAGGGGAGCGCGGTAGCTGGGCATGACGGGCCTCGGGCAGGGGTTCACTGGTCCTGTCTCTCACGCTACGTGCCGTTCACGAGGGCGGCAAGGGGTTTTGCGACGATTCCGTCATGTTTTTTTCCTGACCCCGGGGCGGCACCCTGTCAGGACTGCAACCCCTGCCCCGTCGGGCGCAGCCCCTTAGACTGCAGATGACCCTTTCGGAGACCTGCCCCTCATGAAGCAGTTTTTCACCGCCCTGGCGGCGAATCTGGTGACCATTGCCGTGTGTGTCGTGGGATTCATTCTCATCGGCGTGGGACTCATTGCCTCGGCCGGAGCACGCGCGCCCGTCGAGGTGCGCCAGGGCTCGGTGCTGATCGTGGATCTCGACCGCCCGCTCAGCGATCAACCGGCGCGCCTCGAAGCCAAGTCGTTGTTTGACGACGCGCTGCAGCCGGGTGGCATGGCGCTGCCCCTGCGCGCTGCCACCATCGGCATTCGCGCCGCGGCATCGGACGATCGCATCTCGGCGCTGCTCATTCGTGGCAATGTGGCCAGCGACGGCACACGCTCCGGGTTCGCGGCGCTCAAGGAATTGCGCGCGGCGGTGGACAGCTTTCGCGTGAGCAAGAAGCCGGTGCACGCCTATCTCGTCACACCCGACACGCGCAGCTATTACGTGGCCTCCGCGGCGAGCACCATTACGCTCGACCCGTTCGGTACGCTCATGTTGCCCGGCCTCGCGGCCGAGCCGGTGTTTCTTACCGGCCTGTTCGAGAAGTACGGCATTGGCATGCAGGTCAGCCGCGTCGGGCGATTCAAGGCCGCCGTGGAGCCCTTTACGCGGCGCGACATGAGCAGCGAGAACCGCGTGCAGACACAGGCCTACCTGAACGACCTCTGGAGCGAGGTGAAGTCAGCCATCGCGCGCTCGCGCGGCATTGACACGGTGGCATTGCAGACGCTGGTGGACACGCAGGGGCTTCTGCTCCCCGCTGACGCCGAAGCCGCCAAGCTCATCGATCGCCGTGCCTACTTCGACGTGGTGCTCGACGAACTGCAGCGCACCGCAACCGGGGGAACCAACAGTGGCACCGACAAGACGTCGGCCCGCGACAGTGCCCGCTCCTCGGACCTGGACCTCCTGCTCGACCGTCCGGCGCTTCCTCAGATCACGCTCGAACAGTACGCGCCGCTGGCCATGGCCAAGGAGCGACTCTATAGCGCGAGCCAGGTGGTGGCCGTGGTGTACGCGGAAGGCGACATCGTGGACGGCGAAGGCGGCGACGGCACCATTGGTGGAGCCTCGCTGTCGCGTGAACTGCGCAAGCTGCGCCGCAATGCCAAGGTGAAGGCGGTCGTGCTGCGGGTGAACAGTCCGGGCGGCAGCGCCATTGCCTCTGAGCAGATTCAGCGCGAACTCGCGCTCATCAAGCAGCAGAAGCCGGTTGTGGTGTCCATGGGTTCGCTCGCCGCCTCCGGTGGCTATTGGATTTCCACGGCAGCGTCTCGTGTGTTCGCCGAGCCCAACACCATTACGGGTTCGATTGGCGTGTTTGCGCTGGTGCCCAACATCCAGACGCTGGCCAACCGTCAGGGCATCACGTTTGACACCGTCAAGACCGGACGCTACGCCGACCTGTTCACCATTGCTCGTCCGCGCACGGACGCCGAGCTGGCGGTGCTGCAGCGCGGCACCGATGCAGTATACGACGCCTTCCTGCAGCGCGTGGCCGACGCGCGTGGACTCGCGCTGGATTCCGTGCGCGCCATTGCGGAAGGCCGCGTGTGGTCTGGCGTACGGGCGCAGCAGCTGGGACTTGTCGACTCGCTCGGCAGCCTGCCCAGCGCCATCAAGAGTGCCGCGTCACTGGCCAAGATCACCGGCGACTATGACGTGCAAGAGTTCCCGCGTCTCAAGAGTCCCACCGAGCGTCTGACGGAGCTGCTGGAAGACAAGCCGGCGCCCGTGGCGGCGCGCCACACCGCGGCCGACATGGCCGAGGCGGCGGCGGGAGCCATGGGTGGCAACTCAGCCGCCGCGCGCCTTGGGCGCAGTTTCGTGCGTGAACTCGAGGTGCTGCTGCGCTACAACGACCCGCGCGGTGTGTATGCGCGCATGCCGTACATCCTCGGCATTCATTGAGGAGAGCGGCACGCAACCGGTCTCAGTCGCGACGCACCTGCATCACGAATGCGAGGCGTCGCGGCAGGCCGGGCTCGAAGAAACGGTTGCGCGTGGCGTTGATGACCAGCGACGACGCGTAGCGCCGGTCGAACAGGTTTTCGACGGAGAGCGTGGGTTCAAGCGTCACGCCAGCCCAGCGGGATGACGAGGCGCCGAGTCGCATGTTCCACACCGAAAATCCGGCGCCCTGCACTGTGCCGGCATCGTTGGCGGCGGCCGCACTGCTGCCTGTCCATTCCAGCGTGGCAAAGGCCCCGCGCGCCCGTGCGGTGACAAACCCCTGCCCGTAGTGTTCGGGCACACCGGGAATGCGTTGACCGGCAAACGACGTCGTGCCGACATCGTAGCGATCGAAGCGGAACCGCGACCAGGTGTACGACGCGCCGACATCAATCATCGACCACGCCAACCGCACGGCCGACTCGGCGCCGCGCCGTGTGGTCTGGCCTGCATTGCGAAAGGCACGACGACCAGGCTGGTTGGGCACATCAAAGGGCACAAGCTCGTCCTGCACCACGGCCTCGAACAGCGCGAGATCGGCGCGCACGCGCTGCCCCAGCAGCGCCTGGGTTCCCACTTCCATCGTGCGTGTACGCTGCGGTTCGAGCGTTGCGTTGAGTCCTGCGGCACCCGTTTCCTGATTGGTGAGCTCGGTGACCGTGGGCGTTTCAAACGCCGTGGCAAGGTTGCCGTAGAGCGACCAGCGCGGCTGGGCCCGCCAGGTCACACCGAGCATGGGGCTCACCGCGCGCAGGCTGCGGTCACCCGAGTCGTCGACGTTGCTGGCCGTGATGAAGCGATCGCGCACACCGAACTGCACCTGATCGAATCGCAGAGCCGTGCTCACGAACACCTGCCGCGGCGCTTCGATCTCCACCCGGGCGTAACCACCCAGGTTTGCGGCGCGCTCCTGCTGATCGAGTCGCGTGGCTCCACGCTCATTGCCCGGCACCGGGCAGCGCGTTGACGGCGGGGCGCTGGGCAGTTGCTCCGCGCAGTTTTCGTAGTTGTAGCGTTCGTCCACGAGACGCTGCGCATCGACACCCGCACCCAAACGAAGCGGCCAGGGTGTGGACGGCAGACGCCAGGAGCCATGTACGCTGCCGCCCATCACGGCCCTGTCGACGGCCACCATGGCAAAGGGCAGCGGATTGTCGAGCATACGTGTGCCGCCAAAGAGCGACGCCCGAAGCTGTCCGTTGCCCACATCCCGCTCGGCCATGAGCGCCAGTTGCGTTTGCTGCACCGCCTTGCGCGAACGCCGCGTGATGTTGAGCGAATCGGGCAGGCGCGGATCGCGCGACAGTTCAGCGGCCGTCAGAGCGCCGGTGTTTTCTGCGCGCGGCGCGTCGTACACCGTGCCTTGCAACTCGAAGCGCGTGCCGCCGACTGTGGTGAGGCCTCGCGCAAACACGCTGCTGGCGTCGAAGCGCGACCACGCGCGCGGACCGTCGCCCGCGGTGCGTGTGAAACTGGCCAGCCACTGACTCTGCTGCAGTACACCGCTCGAGTCACCCAACGCTCCGCGCAGGCTGCCCGAGGCCTGCACATTGGCCCGCTGCAGGCCTCCGCCGTTCCACCATCGCGCCTGCAGGGCGAGGGGCAGAGTGGATGGCGCACGCGAGCGCATATCCACCACACCACCGGCCGCATTGCCATACAGCGCGGCCGCGGTTCCGCGCACCACATCCACACGGTCCACCGTTTCGAGATCGATCCAGTCGATGGGTGTCTGCCCGTCTGGCAGCGAGACCGGTACGCCATCACGCAGCACCCGCACGCCGCGCACGCCAAAGGCCGATCGCGCACCGAATCCGCGAACCGCAATGCGCGAATCCTGGGAAGGATTGCTGCGGTCCTGCACCTGAACGCCCGGCACCGCGAGCAGCAAGTCGCTTACGCTGGTACGGCGCTGCGCGGGGCGCGCAGGCAATGGCGCTGTGGTCAGCGCAAAGGGCAACTCGAAGGGTGATCGCGCGGCGTCACGCGTGACAGAGACACGCACCGTATTGAGGCGGCGCGCCGTGGAGTCGTCGGCCACACTGTCGCGTGTTGCCACCTGCGCGACCAGTGGGACGGGCGCTGCCAGCGCGGCAACCACCGTGATGCGCCGGAGCAGAATGAACGGACGCAGGTTGGGCCGGAAAGTCGGATTGGAAGTCACGCCTGCAAATATCGCGCGACACCCAGCCTTGCGGGTATGGGACGGCGGGCCGGTCGCTCAGCGCAGCGGCTTGGTGCAGTTCGGCGTGCGGTCGTTGGGGCCGTCGTCAAAGAGCTCGCCGGTGCGTGAACAGATCACGCCCGTCTCCACATCACGCAGCGAGACGAACCAGTGCGAGGCCGTGGAGTTGGACTGCACCATACGCTGGCCTTCGGGCACTTTCATGCCGGCGGCCTGCAGCTCAGACCACGACGCAAAGCGCCGATTCAGCACACGGAAGGTCTGCTGACGATCATTCACCTGCGCCAGCGTGCCGGTGAGCGCCGTGGTGCGCCGTTCGACCGTCATGTTGCCGCGAACGGTTACCGAGGCCACGGCCACCGTGAGCAGCGCAAACGTCGCCAGCAGGCTCGTGACCAGCATGCTCTCGTTTCGCGAGCGGGTGCTGGCCTGGGCGACCACCTTGGCCTTTGCGGAGGAGCGGGTCTTGGCCGCCGACTTGGACGCCGGCTTGCTGGCCGTCGAGGAAGGCGCCGGGGTTGGCAGCTCCACGGCGCCCGCCACCACGCGCGGCTGCGGCGCGCCGGCCTTCGGCCCGGTGACATTGGCCCAGGGGTCATTGAGCCGCGCGGCACCGCCAGGCGCCGGCTTTCGCTCGCGGCCGCTGCGTTCGTTCTCCGCATGCATGTCCTTCCACGTGCGACGCGGCGCGGCCATCACCGGCACGGTCTCCTTGGGGATCTCGTGCGGCACGCGTGGCTTGAGATCCACGGGCGCCCCCAATGGCCGAGACGCCGCGCGGAAGCGATCCGCAGCGAGCGTGGACGGTCGGCGTTTCGGGGGCGTGGTGGACATGAGATCATGCTATTTCCCTGACGACGGAACGGAAATAGCGACACCGGCATCAGCGTCACACTGCCGGCATATTTTTTGGACACGGTCCCGACTGTCAGGCGTTACAATCGGGACCGCTCCCGCCCTCGCGGCTCGCGATCAGGCGTCCTTCAGGCCTACCTCAGGCGCGGTTCAGGCGGCGCGGGCCTGTAGCGTCTGCCGAAGCCGCTCGGCCACCGCCTGACGCTGCGCCGGTGTTCCTACACGCAGCGCGTCGACTCCGGCCAGCAGCAGATGCATGCGGGGGTCCTTGGTGGCCACCTTGGTGAGGCCACTGAACAGGGGTGCGAGCGACTCGCCTCGGACCTCGCCGCCTTCGGCCGCCCACACAAAATTGCGCGGCTCGGCGCCGCCACTCGTCGCCCCGCCGCCCACGGCCGCCGCCAGCTCCGGGTGCGCGAAGGCCGTGGGATGGCCGCTGCGTTCGGGGCCATGCACGGCCGGGAACGCGAAGCGCACGCCATGCTCGAGGAATTCCATGAGCGCATCGATGCGCACGGTGCGGCTGCCCGGCCCGCAGATCCCCGCCAGCTGCAGTCGCGCTACGCTGCGATGCACCGCGCTGGTGCTGGTGGCAAGGGCATTGGCGAGCGGCTCGTAGCGATCCTCGGGCACCAGCACGAGACGGAGCGCGACGGCGATGTCGAACGGGCGGAGCGACGGTTGAGATGGCACGGTGAACCTGGGGTGGGAGACAGGCATATGGGGAATGCTCCCAAAGTATGGAAGATCGGAATTTCCATGTTGCGACTTGTGGCAGTTATCCGTCCCGCATTTTTAACCATTTGCCACTACTAAACGGCCTTTCCCGTACCGTTCGGAACGTCTGACCATACAGCAGCTAAGGAGTTCTTAATTGTGGTAAAGCGTTGCCAGCACGGCGCTTGCGCAACCCATTGGCTCACTGGCGAGAGATGGCCCGTTCTGTCAGCTTTGCAGCATGACCGAACCCGTCGTCTTTCATGCCACGCCGCGCTTCCCGCGTGGCTTTCGTTGTGCCAGTCGGAACGTGGGACTCAAGCCCACCGCGCGCGACCTGACGCTGTTTGCCAGCGACCGTGATGCGGCCGCTGCCGCCGTGTTCACCCGCAATCACTTCCCGGGCGCGCCGGTCATTCTGGGTCGAGAGACACTGCGCAGTGGTGTGCTGCGCGCCGTGATTGCCAACAGCAAGGTGAGCAATGTGGCCACGGGTCAGGCCGGCGTGGACCACGCGCGCCGCATGGCGGCCGCGGCCGCGCAGGAACTCGGCACGTCACCCGACAAGGTGCTGGTCTCCTCAACGGGGGTGATCGGCGTGCCGCTGCCCATCGAAAAGATCGAGCGCGGTGTGGTGGGGATGTCCGCCGACCTGCAGGACGATCCCATGGTCGGCGCCGAAGGCATCATGACCACCGACTCGCATCCCAAGGCGCTGTCGGCGTCGGTTGGTGATGCGACCATCACCTGGGTGGCCAAGGGCTCCGGCATGATCGAGCCGAACATGGCCACCATGCTCTCGTACATCTTCACCGACGCGGCGCTCGATGCCGCCACGCTCGACCGTCTGCTGCGCGAAGCGGTGAGTGGCTCGTTCAACATGCTGTCGGTAGACACGGATACCAGCACCTCGGACACCTGCGCCATTCTGGCCAACGGCGCCGCGGGTGCGGTGGACGAAGCGGAGTTTCTGCGCGTGCTGCGCGAAGGCTGCACGCGCATGACGGAAATTCTCGCGCGTGATGGCGAGGGCGCGGAGCATCTGCTGCGGGTGAGCGTGCGGGGCGCGCTCAACGCCACGGAAGCGCGTGTGGTGGCCAAGTCCATCGTGAACTCGCCGCTGGTCAAGACCATGGTGCACGGCGCCGACCCCAACGTGGGGCGCCTGCTCATGGCGGTGGGCAAGTGCTTCAGCTGCACCATCATGCCGTCGTCCACCGATGCCTGGATCAACGGCTTTCAAGTAGTGGGACGTGGTGAGCGTCTGGCCTTTGACGATGCCGTCGTGCGCGAAACGCTCTCGCGCGAAGTGGTGGACATCGAGGTCGCACTCGGCGTGGGCGAGGGCTCGGCCACCGCCTACGGCTGCGACCTCACCAAGGGCTACGTGGACGAGAACGCGGCGTACTACAGCTCCTGAGTGGCCGGCCCTCTTGGCGTTCGCATGATAGTCAACCGCTCACGCAGAGAAGGGGAGAGCGCAGAGTTCGCAGAGAACCGCGGTCGGGGTTGAACTGCCTTGTCGCGGATGACACGGATGGAGCGGAAACAGCACGGATTGAACAGCAGTCAAGAGTTGGCGGAGTGTTCATGCCTTACCCTCTGCGGCCTCGGCGCCCTCTATTCCTCTGCGTGAGCTGTTGTCAGTCTCAGCTCACGCACCGGAGCCCGGGCACGGCGAGCAGTCAATCCGTGCTGTTTCCGTTTGTTGTCCGCGAAATCCGTGATAATCAGTTACGGACGCGGCGCCTTCCAATGACGCGTGGCCTGCTCGTAGTCGTAGCCGAGCTGGATGAGCCGGTACTCGCTCCACGCGCGCCCCATGAAGGTCATGCCCGCCGGAAGCCTGCCACCACGCGTGTAGCCCATGGGCACCGTGATGGCGGGAAAGCCCGTCATGGGTGAAAAGAGCTGGCTGTTGTCACCGTGCGGCGTGTTGAGATCGCCGATGAGCCGCGGCGGATTGCTCCACGTGGGATACACGACCGCATCAAGCTTGAGTGTATCGAGCGTCGCTGTGAACGCCACGCGCAGCGCCGCGCGAACCTGCTCGCGGCTCTGGCATCCCGGTGCCGCTTCGGGCAGTTGCGTGGCCTGCGCCGCATCGCGCAGGCGCGGCTCAACGGTCGGGTGATAGCGACGACTGCGGATGATGTCGTCCAGCGTCTTGACGGGCGCGTTGGGCGCGCGCGCCGCAAAGTAGCGCTCGAGATCGGCCTTGAAGCGATTGCAGCCACCCTGCTGCCGCCGCAGGATGCTGTCGAGTGAATCCACAAGCACCGTGTCGATCACCACGGCACCGGCCGCCCGCAGATCACGTACGGCGCGCTCGAACACCGTGCGCACCTCGGCGTCGAGCGTGGGGCGCTCATAGGCCTGACGCAGCACGCCAATGCGTGCCCCACGCAACGCGCCGCGCGTGAGTGCCGGGAGATACGACGCCGGCCGGCGGCTGTCGGCCTGGGCCGTCACCGTGTCGGCCGGGTCGCTGTGCGCAATCACGTCAAACACGCGCACCGCATCAGCCATGCTGCGCGCCATTGGCCCCGCAATGTCCGCACCCTCGTTGAGCGGAATCACGCCAGCACGCGAGGTGAGCCCCATGGTGGAGCGAATGCCCACCAGCGCCTGATGTGCCGAGGGCCCGCGAATGCTGTTGCCGGTGTCGGTGCCCAGGCCAAGTGTGCCGAAGCCCATGGCCACGGCCGCTGCGGTACCGCCGCTGGAGCCCGCCGTGACCCGGTCGAGGGCGTAGGGGTTGCGCGTGTAACCGGGCAAAATCGAGCTCACCGTTTCGTAGGGCGTAAAGGCCCACTCGGCGAGATTGCTCTTGGCCAGCACGATGGCGCCGGCGGCCTTCACCTGCGCCACCATGGTGGCATCCTGCGGCGGCTTCCAGCCTTCGAGCGCGAGTGACCCGCCAGTGGTTTGCAGGCCGCGCGTTTCGAAGTTGTCCTTCACAATGAGCGGCACGCAGTGCAGCGAACCGCGCGCTGCACGAGTGGCCTGCGCGCGATCCAGCGAGTCGGCGGTAGCCAGCGCCTCGGGGTTGAGCACGACAATGCTGTTGACGGCCGGCCCCTGCTTGTCGAGCGAATCGATGCGCGCGAGGTAGCGCTGCACCAACTGTCGGCACGTCAGCCGCCCGCTGGCAAGCGCCGCCTGCACCGTGGCAATGGATGCCGTGTCGACAGGGAACGAGCCGACCGGCGCACGCTGCGCCTCGAGTGGGGTGGCGAGGGCCACGCAGAGCGTAACGGACAGACCACGAAGTTGGGTGCGCATGCAGCAAACATGGCACCAACTCCGCGCGATGTCAGCTCAACCTGCCTCTGTCCGTCATCGCTGCTCCAGCCAGGGCCGCTTGGTCCAGACGAGAATGGTGCCGCATCCCGTGTGGGCGCTCAAATCAAAGACAGGCGGGATGCCGACGGGATTGTTGTAGACCTCGACAGCGGCAATGGTGGACGGTGGTGCCATGGCGTCGAGGTCCTCCATCGTCAGACCATCAGGGGGAGCACTCCTATCGAGGGAAGAAGCCATCCTGAAGTACATGCCATCGATGAACATATTTGGCACGCAGCGCGCCCCGATGAAGCCCCTCAGCCTCGGTGCGCGAGATCGGCCGGTACCTTCGAAGAACACCCCGCGCATGCCGGCCAGAATATCCGATAGCGACTGCGCTCTCACCGAGGTGGCCTCGTCGACCTTGAAGAAGGCACCCATGCCCACCCGACGACGACTCTCAAAACCTTCGTACGCGCCCATGACGCCAGCGGTCGCCGTGCCCGACGCGGTCGCATCGGCCTTGATGCTCACACCGCGCAACGCCTGCACCGGCCGCTCACCGTTCACACTGTCCCGTGACGGTGGCAGCAGCGCCACACGCGCCACGCCCAAGCCGCCCAGAGTCAGGGCGCTTTGCCCCACGGTATCGCGGCCTGCCACCGCTGTGAGTTGCACTCGGGGTGTGCTCGGCACCCCGCACAACAGAAAGGTGCCGTTGGAGTCCGGCGTGAGATCCACCTGACGTGGTACGCGATTGAACGCCCTGTTCTCGATGACCATATCCGTCCATTCCGCGCGGACACTGACTGGGGCACTCCCCTTCGCGGATGTTGGCGCAGGCCGAGGCACGGTGCCAATGACCAGCCCCGCACCTTCCGGTGCCTCGCTGCCACACACCAGGCGATGCAATCCGCGCACCGCGGGCACCGTGTAAACCACCCGGGTGTCCCAGATACCCACCGTGACCGGCGCGGGGGGCAGCGTGAGATCGAGCGAGTCAAGCACGGGGTGCAGCAGGGCCAGTCGGTAGTTTCCTGCCGGCACACTGTCAAATACGAACTGTCCGACGCTGTCCACATTGGCGTAGCGATTGCCGGGCATGAGCACCATGGTGCCGCCGGCAAGCGCGCGACCTCCATGCAGTGAATCCACCACCGCCCCCATCAATCGCGCGGGCGCACTGGTCTGCGCCTGTGCGGCATTGGGCGCGGCGGCCATGCACACACCGAGCCACACCAACCGGCTCATCTTTGCGAACCGCGTGGACCACCGTACTGCAGCAGGTGGCAGGACAGGGCGCGACATGCGCGGCATTGGACTCTCCAAAGGGTGGGATGTTGACCACTACCCCGGAAGGTGGTGCAGGTTCACGGCCTGCACCACCCGCGCACGTTCAGCCAGGCATTACGCGGCGTTTGCCACCCGTCCCCGTACCAGCGGAATCACGGTTTCGGCAAAGCGCTCCATCTCTTCGAGCTGTGGACTGCATTGCAGCAGCAGCAGGTCCACCCCCGCACGCTCGTACGCCCGGATGCGATCAGCCACCTGCTCCGCCGTGCCCACCAGATTGGCGCGCAGCCCACGATTGGACACGGAGTAGTCCTGCAGCGAGACCTGCTGATCAAGCTGCGTGTTGGCAATCCAGTCCTGATAGTTGCCGAAGCCCGGCGAGCCAGGCTGCACGTTGGTAATGCGCGCCAGTTCGCGCTGCGCCTCGGCTTCACTGTCACGCACGATGACATACGCGGCCATGCCACAACGCATGGGCGCCAGCCCAGCACGCGCGCGGCGTTCCTGCATGTCGGCCACCTTGGGCGCGATACGCTCCGCGGGATCACCGTGCATGACATAGGCATCGCACCGGTTCGAGATCAGCGTGCGCGCCGCCTCCGATTCGCCGCCGGCATAGAGCACCGGATGCGGGCGTCCGAAGCTCGAAACCGGCTTGGGTTCGACGACAAGGTCCTCGACCTGATAGTAGCGCCCCCGATACGTGGTGGACGGCTGCGACCACGCACCGCGCAGCACCTCGAGCCACTCCGACGTGCGCGCATAGCGGTCGTCGTGTTCGTCGAACTGCGAGCCGTAGCGCCGCGCCTCATCCTTCCACCAGCTTGACACCACATTCAGCGACAGCCGGCCGTTGCTGATGCGGTCGATGTTGGCCGCCTGCTTGGCCAGCGTGGCGGGGTGATGAAACGTGGGACGCACGGCCACCATGAGCTCGAGGCGGTGCGTCACCGCGGCCAGTGCGGCCGCCGTGCTCCACGCATCAAGCGCCGGCGCCTCAATGCCCTTGATGTCGTTGAGAAAGAGCTCGGCGATGAGAGTAAGGTCGAAGCCGATCTCCTCACTGCGCCGCGCCAGACGCTGTACGTACGGCCAGCTCGCGTCCATGCCCTCGTCGGGCACATTGCGCAGCCAGCCGCCGAATACCGGCAACCAGTAGCCGAAGCGCATCAGACCGACGCTCCCGAATTGGCCGTGGCAAAACCGGCGCGCACTTCGAGATAGTCCACCAGCTTCGCGAACGGGTCGAAGCCCACCACGTTCACTGCATCGGCCACGAAGTTGGACAGCGCATTCACGTCGTAGAAGTAGTGCTGACCGTCGCGGTCATCGACGAGATACTCGATACCTCCCACATCGATGCCGGCCGCCTGCGAGATGCGCTCCACCTGCGCGATGATGTGCGCCGGCGGATCGGCGCGCTCCACCCGCATGCCGGTCTTCGGCGCGTCCACGGCGCAGGCGCCACGCACCAACTCCACGCCATTTGTCGTCTGACAGGCGTCCGCCGGGCAGAGATCAAACGAACCCACGGCCGGATACACGTTGATGGCGTAGAGAAAGCGACCGTTGAGCGTTTCCACGCGCGTGATGTGGCCACCGCGCAGCGGCGCGGCTTCCTGCACCAGGGCAGTGCCGTCGACGCCAAGGTCCACGGTGCCGGCAGATACCGCGGCCTGCAGTGCGTCGGGCGAGTCGTACTTCACAATGCCGGCGCCGCTGCCGCCCACGTTGGCCTTCACCAGCACCGGATAACGCAGGCCTTCGGCGGCCGTTACCGCCTGGGCCGGGTTGTTGATGACACGGCTCTTCGGAAACGGCAGGCCCAGCGAACGCAGCAGGTCGAGCTGTGTCGCCTTGGACAATTCGTTGGCATAGGCCTGCACGCCGTTCACCACCGGCACCCCCAGCGACTCCAGATGACGCAGGTAGTGCAGTGTGTGAAAGGTGGTCTGCGCATGGCCACGCAGATAGGCCGAGGGGCTCGCACGATTGAAGACCAGCGAGTACGGTACCTCGGTCTCACTCGGATCGAAGACATGCGACGCGGCATCCAGTCGCTCGTACGGCAACCCGCGCGCGTCCAGTTCGGCAAACAGCGGCCGGAACCAATCGGGATGCTCGTGATACACGGCAATGGGGCGAAGCTCGGACATACGGACTCCTTGCGGAGGTGACGCCGTCCCACAACGACAAAGCCCGGGCAGTTGAGCCGCCCGGGCGTCGCGTTTTAGCTCGTTGTTTTACGTGGCGGCAATAGGCGGCAAAAGACCACGGATCGGTTGTCTCCTAAAGTGACAACCGCCCCGGCATTTTGTCAAGCACTGAGACTCTTGGCGCACGCCTACTTTGCGCAGCGCCCTGACTCCGTCAGGCCACTCGGCGACGGCGGGCGTCCAGGGACAACGCATCGGGACCGCGCGCAGCCTGGTCCCGTGTGCGGAAGGCCTGGACCAGCGCCGACAACTGCGCGGCCTGCCCCTGCAGTTCCTCGGCCGAGGCGGCCGACTCCTCGCTGGACGCCGCCACCTGACGCGTGATGTCGTTCATCGCGTCCACGCCGTGCTGCACCTGCCGGACATCCTCCACCTGGCGGCTCGAATCCGCAGAGAGTTCGTCGAGGGAATGGCGCATGTGCAGCACGTCGTCACGCACCGCCGTAAGCGCATCACGCACCTGCTGCTCACGCGACACGCCGGCGTCGACATTGCGGATCTCCTCTTCGATGAGCGTGCTGGTTTGCCGCGCCGCTTCAGCAGCGCGCAGCGCGAGCGCCCGCACTTCGTCAGCCACCACCGCAAAGCCACGCCCCGCCTCACCGGCCCGAGCCGCTTCGACGGCGGCATTGAGCGCCAGCAGGTTGGTCTGGAACGCAATCTCGTCGATGGTTTTCACAATGCGTTGTGACGCATCCGCCGACTGCTTGATGCGCGACATGTCCTGACGCAGCGCATCCATGGTGTGGTAGCCGGCGGAGGCGCGATCCGCCGCCGAGGCCGCGCGCTCGCGGAGCTCATCGGTCTGCTGGGCCGCATGCGTCACACGGCGGGTGAGATCCTGCAATGCCGTGCCAATGGCATGCGCCTGCGCGGCCTGGGTGGATGCCCCATTGGCCAGCGAGGTGCTGCCGTCGGCCAATTGCTGCGCCGCGTGATTGACATGCTCGGCCGCCGTGCGCACCTGCCCGATGGTGTGCGCGAGTTCGTGCACGGCGCCGCCGAACGCCTGCTGCATGCGCGCAAAGTCACCGGCGTACTGGCCGGTCATGCGCGCCTCGAGATCACGAGTGGCCACCGCTTCGAGTGCCAGGCAGGCCGCGTCGAACGGAGCGCGCACGGCATGCAGCACGCCATCCACGCCGTGCAGCACATCGGCGTACATGCCCTGCACACCCGCATCATTGACGTGAACCTGCAATTGGCCTTCGCGGGCCGCATCGGCCACACGCGTGATTTCCGATACCGTGGCGCCGATGGCCTGCTGCGCGGCGGCACAGGCCTCGAGGGACTGTCGGCAGGCTTGCGCCATGTTGTTGACGGCGCTCGCCACGACACCCAGTTCGTCCGGCACGTCATCGTGCAACACGCCATGCGTGTCGGGCGGCACGACCACGCGTTCGCCGCGTGCCAGTGCCCTGAGCGCGGCGTGTACGGGCGCGACTCCATGCTCCTGCAGGTGCGCCACGTGCCGCGCCACACGCTGCAGCCGTTGCTCGAGATGCACGGCCACCTGGTACGCGAGGCTCAATACGGCCAGCAGAAAGAGGCCGGTGACCGCGAGCAGCAGCGAAACGCCTGGCCCGGAAAACACAGCCGTGTGGGCCTGCGGGGCGCGGGCCTCAAGCGCCCACAATGCCGCTGCGGCGACGGCCAGAATGCCCGTGGCACCAAGCACGGCCACGGCGCGCAGTTGCGCACGAAGCGTCCGAATTTCCAGAAAGGACACGGAAGATAAGGCGGGAGAACCTGCCGGCCGGGCGCCCTCGCCCCTGCCGGGAGCGCAGCGCTGGGGCTGTGCTCCGACAAGGGGGTATCGGACGCTGTCTTATGTCACTTGAATCGCCGGTCCGAACGGCCGGTCAGGGGGTAGAGGTCCGACCGGTGGCGGCCGCCGCGGGCCAGACGTTGTCGCTCGGATTGCGATCGGGGAAGCGCCGCTGCGGGTCGAGTTGCACCTTCTCGATGGAACGGCCACCGAACACGAGATTCACCGTGTGCTGACGACGGCCGTCGAACCACACGTCCACCGGCACCGTTACCCGCGCCGTGCTGTCGTTGAGCATGACGGCATTGCGCATGGGGCGGATGGCCGGCCCCGTCTTCGCGAAGGTCACGTCGAGCACGATGGGCGCTGGCATGTTGCCGTCCTGCGCCACGGTGACGGCCGTGTTGAGGCCCTGACGCTTCACACTCGCGAGCCGGTGATTGACGGCGTCCGTGCTGAAGAGCCAACTGTACCAGAACCAATCGAGATTCTGCCCGAGCGCCTTGTTCATGAAGAACATCCAGTCCCATGGCGAGGGATGCTTGAACAACCAGGCGTTGGCAAACTCGCGGTGCGCGCGCTGTACGGCCGAATCCCCCACGATGCCGCCGAGCATGGACAGCATGAGCGGCGTCTTGACGTAGGTGGTGAAGCCGTAGCGTGTGGGGCCGCCATAGTTGGCGTTCCACATCATCGGCGCTTCAGCCTCGTCGCCACTGGTGCGCCCATAGCTCTGCCCCAATCCGTCGAGCACCGGCGGCTTGCCCTCAGCGTCGGCGTCGGAGAGGATGTTCATGTACTGATTGAAGCCCTCGTCCATCCAGCCGTACCACGTTTCGTTGTTGCCCACCACCATGGGCCACCACATGTGCGCCGTTTCGTGATCGGCGGCGCCCACGTTGGAGTTGATCACCATGGGATATTCCATGCCGGCACTCGGTCCGTCCTGCAGCGTGAGCTGCGGGAACTGGTACGGGAACCAGAGCTTCGAGTAGAACTCGAGGGCATGACGGGACACCTGTCCCGCACGCGCGTACAGATTCGCACGCGCCGGCAGATACACCATGTGAACCGGCACGGCGCCCTTGCCGGGGATCGTGGCCCGCGTAGCCTGCCACACGTACTTCTTTGCCGTGGCCCAGGCGAAGTCGTTCACCGAATCGGCGTGGAAGCGCCACACCAGCCGGCCCGTGCTGCTCGTGGCGGTGGCCTGACCCGGTCCCACTTCCGTCGGACCGACAATGGTGGTGATGTCATCGCTGCGCAGCACGGTGGCGAGACGCTCACGTGCCGTGGGTGTGAGCACCTGTTCGGGATTCTGCAGCAGACCGGTGCCGCTCACGATCCAGCCGTGTGGCACGTCAATGCGCACATCCCAGGTGCCGAAGTTGTTGTAGAACTCCGAGGGCCCGAGATAGAGCTCGCTGTCCCATCCGCGCAGATCGTCGTACTTGGCGATGCGCGGATACCACTGCGTGGGCTGAAACAGGGTATCAGCCCAGCGTTGCGTCATGCGATGTCCCGTGCCGGGGCCACCGGGCAGCTTGTGCGACCAGTCCACTTCCAACACGGCCTTCGCGCCCGCCTTGATGGGCGTGGCCAGACGAATGCGCGCGTTAGTGGAGCGGCCGTTGAGCAACGTATTCGCATTGGCCGCATTGGCCGCGGCCGCCTGCTGCGTCTGAATGGCGCGTGCACCTTCCGCCCCGGCGCCCACCAGCTTGTTGGAGCTGATGTCCACCGGCTGGCCGTTGATGCTCATGCGCGAGAGCACCATGCCGTCGGTGACTTCAGCCGGCACCCAGGGCGCCGCGTGCGGCGCGTTGCCCAGAAAGTGATTGGGATCGAGACGCAGTCCGATGACGGGCAGCGAATCGGGGCTGGTATTGTGAATGGTGATGCGCGCCTTGCCCGTGAGCCGCGACGAAACCGGGTCGAGCGACACGTCAATGTCGTAGTCGGTGCGCAGCTGCCAGTAGTTGCGGCCGGGCCGTCCGGTGCTGTCGCGTGTGCCCGCCTCGAGCGCACGACGAATGGCGTTGGTGATGGGGACATCGCGGCGCACCGCACGCGGCGGCGCGCTCTGGGCAATGGCGTGACTGGCGCACAACAGCGTCGCGGCCGCGGCCGGGCCCAGCGCGCGCAGGAAAGACTGGCTCATGGATGTGGGGGTTGAGGCTGCTCAACGCTACACAGAATGGCGCGACATGGACAGCGGGTGCGTGTTCCACGTCGTTCCTGACGACTCGACTTCGGCACGCGCACGCCGTAGGCTTGCAGCATGCCTGTGCTGCGTCTGGCCCTTGCCACCCTGCCCTATCCGGATTCTCGGGACGACGCGCTGCGTCGCGCCACAGCCGCCATGGACGAGGCGGGAGCCGCCGGTGCGCAGCTGTTGGTGCTCCCCGAGTGTTATGTGCCCGGCTACCGACGGCCGGGCCGACATGTGGCGCCCCCCGACGCCGCGTGGCTCGACGCGGCATGGCACTCGCTCGCCCGCCATGCGGCCGCGTCTCGCGTGGCGGTGGTGGTTTCCACAGAGCGCGTTTCACCCACCGGCCGTCCCATTCCGACGGCCGTGGTCATTGATGCCACCGGCCATGTGCTGGGCATGCAGGACAAGGTGCAGATCCCACCCGAAGAAGAAGACACGTATGTGGGAGGCGACGCACGGCGCGTCTTTGTGCTTGGCGACGTGACGCTGGGCGTCGTGATCTGCCACGAAGGCTGGCGCTACCCGGAGACCGTGCGCTGGGCCGCGCGCGCCGGGGCGCAATTGGTGGTGCATCCGCATTACAGCTGGGCAGAACCCGGAAGCCACATTCCGCGCGAGTTCGGCGAGCCGGCCAATTCGTTTCACGAGAAGGCCGCCCAATGCCGCGCCGCCGAGAACACGGTGTGGTTTGCCACCGTGAACTACGCGGAATCCAACGCGCCCACCACCTCGGCCATCATCGACCCCGAGGGCGTGGTGGTGGCATGGCAGCCCTACGGACAGGCAGGGCTGCTGCTGGGTGACCTTGATGTGGCGCGCGGCACGGGCTTTCTCGCCAAGCGATTGCGCGCGCTGCCCGACAATTGAGCGCCACGCGAACTGCAGCAGACAAATGAATGGCTCTCTCCCGGTGAGCTGTTCGCGATCTCGCGGTGGCAGCGAGTGTCGATGCAGCAGCAGGACCGTCAACAGCTCACGCAGAGAACTGCCGGAGAACCGCAGAGAACGCAGAGCAACGGATCGCTACTGATGGATCCTCATATCTGATCCGTGTGGTTTCCGCCCAATCCGCGTCATCCGCGACAAGGCGGTTCAACCCCGACCGCAGTTCTCTGCGAACTCTGCGCCCTCTCCTTCACTGCGTGAGCTGCTGGCGATTTCGCCTTGGGGACGAGTGGCAGAGCCCACTTCAAACCACAAGTGGCCAAATAATCAGGCCACGTGCTGCGCTTGCGCGACCGCGCGGGCCAGTCCGTCGGCCGTGATGCCACCGTGTGAAGCGTGCCACAGTACCTGTCCCCGCTGCACGACAATGGCCTGCGGTGACTCGTGGCGAACGCGCAGCCGATCTTCGAGCGCGTCGGAGAGCGCGCGTTCGTGTTGCACCACCACCAGACGCGTGGGCACCTGCGGATGCGCCTGCACAAAGGCGTCGTAGCGGCGCTTGACCGACTGCGAGACCCCACAGGTTGCCGAGTGCTTGAAGATCACCAGCGGCTGCTCGGCGGACACCAGCGCGTCGAGCTCGGGATCGTAACTGGCGTTGGAGGTTGCCGGCGCCGCGGCCACCGTGCGGGCAGCGTGCGCGGCAGGGTGCGCGGCAGCGTGAGCGGCAGCATGCGCTGTTCCGTCCCGCGTCCCGTCCAGTTCACCGCGCAGCACCGCGTCGAGCTGCGCAGCGTAGGTGCCGTAGGCCTGCGCGCCTGACTGCCGGGCCACCAGCACGCCGCGGTGAAATACGAGCACGGTGGGCAGCGCCCGCACGTCGTAACGCGTGACCGTCTCGAGATTCTGGTCCGCATCGAGGGTCAACACCCGCGCGCGCCCATGGTAGGTTTCAGCCAGACGCGCGAGCACCGGCTTCAGGGTGACGCAGGGGGCACACCAGGCGGCCCAGACATCCACGAGTACGGGCAGCGGCGACTCCAGCACGTCGGTGCTGAACCCGGCGTCCGTGACCTCGGCAAGGAACTCGACATCGCTCATGACTGAGAAGATAACTGATCGGGCCACCCTGGAAGCCATGGCGGCCCAACTCGAGGCCTCCAAGGACTACCGGGTGCTGCGGCGCTTCGTGCCCCGGCCGGCCTACGAGCAGCCGACGCCGGCCAAGGTGCACCGAGGTCTCATTGTCGATGTCGAAAGCACCGGGCTTGATACGGCCAACGACGCCATCATCGAACTGGGTCTGGTGGCCTTCGAGTTCGACACGCAGGGCCGCGTGTACGGCGTGGACGAGGCGCGCAGTTGGTTCGAGGACCCGGGGCGCCCCATTCCGGCTGAATGCGTGGAACTCACGGGCATCACCGACGAGATGGTGCGTGGACAGCGCATTGACGACGCGGCCGTGGAACGCGAGATCGCACGCGCAGTGCTGGTCATTGCGCACAATGCCGGCTTTGATCGGCGCATGCTGGAGCGTCGCTTCCCCGGCTTTGCCGACAAGCACTGGGGCTGCAGCATGCAGGAGGTCCCCTGGCCGCGCTTCGGTTGCCGGGGGTTAAAGCTGGAGTATCTGCTCTTCCGCGCCTGCGGGGAGTTTCACACCGGGCATCGCGCCGGCGACGACTGTCTCGCCACCCTGCACGTGCTGGCCATGCCGCGTGACGGCGACGTGTCGCCCTTGCAGTTG
Organism: Gemmatimonas sp. UBA7669; assembly: GCF_002483225.1. Classification (NCBI taxonomy): domain Bacteria; kingdom Pseudomonadati; phylum Gemmatimonadota; class Gemmatimonadia; order Gemmatimonadales; family Gemmatimonadaceae; genus Gemmatimonas; species Gemmatimonas sp. UBA7669. The sequence goes on from NZ_DLHL01000001.1 coordinate 112,944, forward strand.
CTGCTGGAACAGGCGCGGCGTGTGACGCATCGGCTCTGGGCGATTGGCACACCCATCGAACTCAAGGACGTGCTCAAGAGTCGGGGCTATCGCTGGTATCCAGGTGGCTCGCGCACGCCCAAGAGCTGGTACCGCGATTGCAGCGCGCAGGAACTGGAGGTCGAGCAGTCCTGGCTCCGGGAACACGCCTACGACGGACGACCCAATCCGCCGTGGCGTGTCGATCGCTACACGGGGAAGGAGCGTTACAGCGAGCGCATGGGCGGCTGACGCCGGCGACGCGCGCCCATGATCATGAGGCCGAGCATGGCGGCACTCAGCGACCAGAGACCGGCCGGCTCGGACACGTAGACGGGGACAGTTGGGGTGCCGTCGATGGTCGCAATCTGCTCGGCGGTGAGCGCATCGTCGTAGAGTCCGATGTATGACACGACACCGTCACTGGCTTCGGCCTGCGTGCGATTGTCGTCCATGAAAAAGCGCAGGGGATCGATGGCCGACTGCACGCCAATGCCCGCAGCATCGAGCACCGCGAATTGCTGCACGCCGTTGACGTAGGCGCGCAGCATGCCATCAGCGGAGCGCGTGAGAACCGTTACCGCGAACTGCCCGTCGACGTACACCGGGGTGGTATTGCGGGCCACGTCGTACCACCGTGCGGCACCGTGATGTGAGTAGTAGCCATCATCGATTCGCCCGCCGTCGAGATCGAGGATCTTGTTGTAGTTGCGGTTGTCGTTGAACGACGAGCGCAGGACCACGGACCACGACGCCCCGAGATTAACGTTCAGGGACAGGCCCTGATTGTGCTGGAAGCGATAGCCGTCCTGGGCGATCTGACCGCCGTGGGACACGAGGGCAGTGCCGCCGTGGAGATCCTGCAGTGAGTGGGTGAGGGCGTATTCGTGCGTTTGCGCGTGGGCAATGGACGCAGGCGCCAGCGCCAGAAGCGCGTGCAGGCAGAGGTGGCGCGTCTTCGCGCCGACGATACGATGAAACAACATCGGGTATCCGGTTCTATGGGAGCAGGCCCCGCGGCAGCCGTTCGAGACGGCGCGCGAGGGTCATCTGTCCGATGACGAATGCGCTACCCGCTTCGTGGGCCCCGGCGTCACAAACGTATACGTTTTGGTGCCGCGCATTTCGAACCGCTGGTGGAGACGGTACCTCGCGCCTGCGCCGTCGTCCGCGTGCCCTGCGCCGTTCGTCACAGCCGCTTGGCCGTTCACCACGGCCGACTCGCGCCGCCCCCCGTCTTTGGGCTAAGCTTGCCACATGACACCCTCCATTCGGCGCGTGCTGGTAGCCGACGACGAACCGCTGTCCCGCGAACGGCTGGCGGACCTGCTGCGTGTGCATGCCCCCGATGCCACGGTGCGCGATGTGGGCAACGGGCAGGCCGTTCTTGATCTGGTGCCCGGCTGGCAGCCCGACGTGCTGTTGCTCGACATCCAGATGCCCGGTCGCAGCGGCCTGGATGTGGTGGCCGCGCTGGACCCGGCACAGATGCCGCTCGTGGTGTTTGTCACCGCCCACGACGAACACGCGGTGCACGCCTTCGAGCTGTCGGCGGTGGACTATCTGCTCAAACCCTTTGACGACGCCCGGTTTGCGGCCATGTGGCGACGCGTTGAAGAACGGCGCACGGCCGGCCTGGTGGTGGCGCAGGCTCGTCTCCTCGCAGCATTGGCAGGCGGGCCCGAGGCTTCGGTGCGCAGCGCCACACCGGCGCAGCCACGTTTCATCGACCGCATCGTCATCAAGCAGGACCAGCGCACCCGCGTGGTGATGCTGCAGGACGTGCAGTGGATGGAGTCCGACGGCAACTACGTGCGCCTTCACGCGGGACGCGACGTGCATCTCGTGCGCGAAACGCTCAGCAGCCTGGAATCCCGACTCGACCCGCGTCGCTTCCTGCGCATCCATCGGCGCACCATCGTGGACATGCGCGCCATGAAGGAAATGCAGCCGTGGTTTGGCGGCGACCTCGTGATGATCCTCAAGGACGGCACCAAGCTGCGTGTTGGACGCAGTATGCGAGCGAACGTGACGCGGCGCATCGCCGGCGAGCTGTAGGGCGCCGCGTGTCACGCCGCCACATCGCCACCGCCTCATGAGTGAATGGGCGCTGCGGCGCCGCCTGCTGCTGTTCTGGCTCGTTCCGGCGGCCATGGGCACCCTGGGCTTTCAACTTGTTCCATCGCGGCTCAACCCGGATCTGTCGCTGACGGCGTTGATCGCGGTGCAGTTGGCCATGTGGGGAGCCTGGGCACTCTGGACCACGCTCACCTGGGTGCTGGGCGACCAACTGGCGCGGCGCCGCGCCTCCCCATGGGGGCAGGGCGCCGCGTATGTCGCATTCGGCGCCGTGGTCATTCTTTGTCAGATCCTCATCCAGGCCCGTTTGGGTGTGGCCTTCGGTATTGCGGAGCGACGAGGGATCGAAAGCACGCTGGTCATTGGCCTGCGCCAGTACGGCGACTTTTCGGTGGTGGTGTACTCGGCCATCGTGGTGTCGCAGTTGGCGCTGCGCTGGTACACCTCGTGGCAGCAGGAGCGCGTGCAAGCCGCACGGGCGGCTGAAGCGCTGGCCTCAGCACGATTGCGCGCCCTCCAGGGGCAGTTGCAGCCGCACTTCCTGTTCAACACGCTCAACTCAATTGTCTCACTGATCGGGCGCGATCCCGAGCAGGCGCAGAAGCTCGTGGTGCGGGTGGCCGATCTGCTGCGCAGTTCGTTGCGCCTTGGAGATCGCCAGGAAATTCCTCTTGCGCAGGAACTCGAGCTCACGCGGCAGTACCTCGAGATTGAACGCATTCGTTTCGCCGATCGGCTGACGCTGCAGTGGCCCGACGTGGTACCTGGCGACCTGCTCGTGCCGGCCTTCGCCGTGCAGGTGCTGGTGGAGAATGCCGTGCGCCACGGCATTGCCCGCAATCCGGCACCGGGTGTCGTCTCGCTGGATGTGCTGGCCGACGCTGACAGCCTGGTGCTGCGCGTACACGACACGGGCGCAGCCGATACCGATGCCGATGGCACCGACACGACCGTGGTCGGATCGGGCACCTCGCTGCGCACCTTGCAGGAGCGCTTGCATCACCTGTATGGCGCGTCGGGGCACGTGACGTTGACGGCGAGGCCTGGTGGTGGCACAACCGCGGAACTGCGTGTGCCGCGGCTCGAGAGCGGCGGCACAGCCGAATTCAGCGGCGGCTGAATCCACGCAGTCGCACCACACGCGCAGCACGCAGCGGGCGATTGGCCACGCGGCTGCCATCCGGTGCGTAATCGTCCCACTGTGTGTTGGCAAACAGCCACAACGCCTCGCCATCCGAAGTCAGCGTGGTCGGCGAAACCAGCATGGTGGTATCACGCCACAGCGTGACCACATCGCGCACACGGCGCGCGTCATGATCGAGGGCAATCGCCACCACGCGCGGGGTCGTGAGGCCGTTCTGCACCGCGACCAGCTGCCCCTTGTGCCACGCAAGGCCGTCGAGCCCCAATACACTGCGATCGACGGCATCGTCCACGCGCTGGACGTTGCTGGTGGCAAGATTGATGCGCAGCAGGCCGTGGGAGTAGTCCGCCACCAGCACCACGTCAGTGTCTGACCCCGCTCGATCTGCTGGCAGCTCCACCATGCCCTGCGGGCTGCGCAACAACGGATGCCGAATGGTCTCTATCCGTCCTGCGCGCGGATGCAGCACATAGAGCGCGGCCGTCCCGGCATCGCTCACCAGGACGCGTCCGTCGCGCAGCACGAGCAGGTCACCGGGCGCATGTTCGGCCAATGAATCGGGCAACGCCCATCGCCCCGTGACCGCACCGCGTTTGCTGTCGACCTGCCAGATGGCTGCGGCGGGAACCGAAGCGGCATGCGCGCGCGCGTGTGGTGGCATGGACGCCGAACTCACCCAGAGACTTTGTCCATCGGGTGCGGCGCGCGCGGCCCACACGGCACTCATGCCGGGCACGGTATCGAGGCGGAGATCATGTGACCTGCCCTCTCGTGTCATGCGCCACGCCGTGCCGCGTCGCATCTCGGTGAGCAGCAGCACACCATGACGGGCGTCCCAGGCGATGCCTTCCATGTAGTCCAGTGAATCGGGCATGCTGAACATCAGCTGCACACTGTCAGGCAGCACGCGAGCACGTCCCACGTCGAGTGCATCAAGGGTGCGCCGAGCCCGCTGTGCGCTGGCAGTGTCTCCCGTCGCCAGCGCGGCGCGCTCGAGCATCTGCCAATAGGCGGGCTGACTGGGCCAGGCCTGCGTGGCGCGTTGCATGAGTTGCACCCGCTCGGACCCGCCGCTGCTTCGTGACGCTTCCCGCGCCGCGGCGCGGGCCGCGGCGGCGGAGTCCACGGCGGGATGCGAGGTTGGCGTGGGGGCCGTCCGAGCGGGCTGCTGTGCGGCAGCAGACCGTGTGCCCAGCGGCCCGACGGCCGCAGCCGTGACGATGACGGCAAGGGTTGCGCTGCGGCGTCTCATGGCACGGGCGTTTCACGTCGACCCGGACGCGCCGGGTTGATCGTCAAACTGGCCATGGCTGCCTGCTGCAGACGTCGCACGTCGGACTCGGAAATGTTGGTACCCGGAATGCGCAGCGGCAGTTGATCCGGGCGGATGTCGCGCACCCGATGCAGTACCACCAAGGCGGCGAGATAGGTGCCACGTGGTGAGGGATGCAGCCCGTCCGAGTACAGCGCGTTGTAGTCACCATAGCGCGTCCAGGCATCGCCAGCCGGTGCATACAGGCCATTCACCGCGGCCGCCGCGTTGGTGTACGACATGGCCACGTTGGGAAAGTCGAACAGGCGATCCTGTTGTGGCCACACACCAAGCAGCACCGGCTCGGCACCACTCGCCCGCACCAGCGGCGCAAAGCGCTCGGTCCAGTACTTGAGATGTTCCTGGCTGGCCGGCAGGGCCGACGAGCCCTGTTGCATGACCACGTGCTGCCAACGGCGCTCACGCAGCAATGCCGGCACCTGCCCCTGATGCCAGTGATCCTCGAGCGCGAAGTTGGGATTGGCCACACTGGCCGCCTGCAGCTTCGTGTCGCCGGCCATGCGGGCCAGCGTGATCACCATACCCGGCAAGTCATTCGTGTAGGTCAGCGAGTTGCCGACGAACAGAATGCTGTGATCGTCCGGCCCAAAGACCGGCATGGTCGGGCTGCCGTTGGCGCAGGCCGTGCCGGTGAACAGCGTGATGGAGGCGCCAATCGATAGCGCGGTGCGCGCCCGTCTCCAGGCGCGGGTGTTGGTAATCGTGTTGGTGAACGTCATGCGTACCACTCCAGCGTGCGAGTCCTGCCCTGGACGGAGAATGCCATGGGCCGGTGTGCAAAGTGGGACGCGTGGCGCTCCGCGTCGTGGCCCAAGTGGCCAACGGCGCCTCGTGGCTGATGAACACGATGCGGGCAAGGCTCAGCCGCGTGGCTGCGACGGTCTAGTGCCCGTCGGACTCCATCTGGCTCCGTCAGACGCCGCCAAAGGCCGCCGTCCGGGCGTGCTCGTAGATGAGCGAGGTTTCCACGTGCACCACTTCGGGTCGTGCGGCGAATGCGCGAAGGATGAGATCACGCAGCGCGTCGCTGTGTGGCACGGCCACATGCACGAGAAAGTCGTTGGCGCCAGCCACATGGAATACGGCCATGGCCTCCGGCAAGTCGAGCATGGCGCGACGAAATGTCGCCACGGCTGCACTGGTATGCCGCGCCAGTCGCACCGCCACCAGCGCCTGCAGCGCCGCACCGATGGCGCGCGGGTCCACATCAGCGTGAAAGCCGCGCAACACCCCGCGCTGCACGAGGCGCTTGACCCGCTCATGACAGCTCGACTCGGCCAGTTTCACCCGCGCAGCCAGTTCCTTGTTGCTCAGCCGCGCATTCTGCTGCAACGCGGCCACCAGGGCCTGATCGATTCGGTCGAGCTCCTCAACAGGCGCCACTTGCCGAAGGTTCTTCGGTGTTTCGTCCTTTTTCATGGAGAACAATCTATGCTGCAATTGCCCACCTGCTTGCTGCCTTCCCCTGGAGGCCACCATGTACCACGTCGATTTTGCCACCCTGGCGGTTCACGCCGGTCGCCACGACTTCACGCAGCACGGCGTGCACGCCGCGCCAATCGACCTGTCGTCCACCTATCCGGTGCCCGACCCTGAAGCCGGCACCGCCAGCTACGATGCCATGGCGGCGGGCGGCACGCCCGTGGGCAGCGCCATCTATGCCCGGCTGTACAACCCGACGGTAGCGCGTGTGGAGGAGGCCATTGCCGAACTGGAGGGCGCGGAGGCCTGCGTGGCCTTTGCGTCGGGCATGGCCGCGACCACGGCCGTGCTGCTGGCCACGGCCATGGACGGCGCACATGTCGTGGCCGTGCGCCCCATGTATGGCGGGACCGATCATCTGCTCGAGTCGGGCATGCTGCCCATTCAGGTGAGCTTTGTGGCGCCGCATGAGGTGGCGTCGGCCATTCGTCCGGACACGGGTCTGGTGTTCATCGAGACGCCAGCCAATCCCACGCTGGCGCTGCTCGATATCGCCGCGATCGTCGAGGCGGCCGGCACGGTCCCGGTGCTGGTGGACAGCACCTTTGCCACACCGGTGCTGCAGCAGCCACTGCGGCACGGGGCGGCCATGGTACTGCACAGCGCCACCAAGTTCCTCGGCGGACATGGCGACGTGGTGGCCGGTGTGCTGTGCACGAGTGAAGCGCGCGCGCGTCGCCTGCGTCAGGTGCGTGTTCTCACCGGCGGCATTCTGCATCCGCTGGCGGCGTTTCTGCTGCTGCGTGGCTTGCCAACGCTGCCCCTGCGCGTGGAGCAGGCACAGCGCAACGCCATCGCACTGGCCGAACGCATCGCCTCACACGCCATGGTGTCACGCCTGCATTTCCCCGGCCATGGTGACAGCGACCCCACGGGTCTCATTGGCCGACAGATGCGCGGGCCCGGTTCACTCATGGCATTCGAGCTGCATGGCGGAACCGACGCGGCCAACGCGTTTTTGCGCGCGCTGCGTCTCATCACGCCGGCCGTGAGTCTCGGCAGCACCGATTCGCTCATTCAGCATCCGGCCGGACTCACGCACCGGCTCATGGATCCGGCGGTGCGTGAGGCGCAGGGCATTACCGATGGTCTGCTGCGCTTGTCCGTGGGCCTCGAGTCGGTGGACGCGCTGTGGCAGGATCTGCTGCAGGGGTTTGCGGCAGCGGAACAGCTGGTGATGACGGCCGCAGGACGCGGCTGACGATTGGGCTGACGCGGGAGCTGACGCTGGAGCTGACGCGGGAACTGACGCGTCAGCTCACCTCGGTCAGTGGCCCGTCGTACACCTGCAGCACATAGGTTTGCACGTCACGTGGCCACTTGGCCATGTGAGCAACGAGTCCTGCGCGATCATCGCGAAAGAGGGCTCGGGTGGCGTCTTCGTAGTGTGTACGGTCGCCCGCCAATGCCGTCATGACCGCATAGGCGGCGTCGCGACGCGCGCGCGCGGCATCGACATCGGCCTGTGCCTTGCGCGCTGCGTCGACGAGCTTGCGCAGCGCCACCGACGCACCACCGGGCTGTGACGCCAGCCACTCCCAATGGCGTGGCAGCAGCGTGACTTCGCGGGCCACCACGCCAAGCCGCGGGCGTCCCGGGCCGCGGTCAGCCCTGGGCACGGCGGCACGTGTGGCATCATGTGCGGCATTGTGTGCGGCAACACCTGGGGCGGGCAGACTCGGCGGGAGCAAACCACGCGCACTCAGGTTGGCCAGCATGGCCCGCGCGGTGCCGCGCATCTCGAGATCCACGACTCGGCCCGTGCGATCATCAAACAGCAGAATGGCATCAGCCGCACGCGCCGATTGGGTTTGCGCGTCCTGCACGTGGGTGTAGACCATCTGCGCCACCTCACGCAGCGCCCCCTGCGCCAGGCGGCGACTGCCGCGGAAGGCCGTGTAGCTGGCGACCGACGCACCACCGGCCGGATCAGCGTGGTCGGGCATAGAGCTGTTCCGGGTTGGCGTGACGTTCGAACCACAGCGCGAGCAGCGTATCGAGATCCGCTCGCGGCTGGTAGTCGGGCGACTCGTCGGGCCAGGCGAGCTCGTCGAGCACCACAAACTCGAACGCCCCCTCACCGAGTGTGCGCCAGTCGGCCTGCAGCGGTTCGCAGCGATGCGCGCCGGTCTGCAGTTGCAGTCGTTCGCGATTGAAGATGGCGGGCAGGTTGGACGATGCGCCGAGGTACTGTCGCCCGGTGGCACGACAGCGAATGGCATAGATGCCCATGGCAGTGCGCATGGCTTTGTAGGCGCGCTTGAGCGCCTGACGATCCGTCACGGGGTCTCCGGTGTGCGGGAGTGCATAATACCCGGATAATATGAATTACCCGGATGAAATACAAGACCAGCACGGCGGCGCCGTTCGTCGGCGCATCGTGACCGTTGGGCGGATGCAGCGGGCCGTTCGTCGAACAGTGAAACCCGTGTGTGCCCCCCGGCGTCGGGACGCCACCCATTCACCCCGGTGCATATGAACGGTATAGACGTCGCCCCGACCCCGACTTTGACCCCAACCCCAACCCAGCCCCCAACCACGACACAAGCGGTAACTGCAGTTCGCCCTCCTCGGCTCCCGCAGCCACGGCTTCTGTGGTCCGGGCTTCTGCTCTCCTGGCTGCCGCTGTTTGCCGTTCAATCCCAACCCTCTGCCATCTCATCTCTCGACTCCGCCATCTCACGTATGGGCGGCGCCGAACGCCTGGCCAGCCTGACCAGCTCGCGTGCCGAGTACATGACCATGTGGCTGCGGACCACCTGGGACTCCCGTCCAGCCGCCGATGCCCCGAGCTACGAACGGCACGTGGATCTGCGTGACTACGCGACGCGTCGCTGGCGCAACACGCGCTACTTCGTGCCAGGCACCATGAGCATCGCCGATGTGGTGAACGACACCATCGGCGCCCGCACGCAACCCGCCCGCACGGGCGGCAATGAAACCGTGCCGCTCAACGTGACCTACGTCGACGAGCGACGCGAACTCTTCGCCTTTGCGCCCGAGCGTACCCTGCTGTTGGCGCGCGCCGCGCGCGATCTGCGTGCCCTGCCCGATACCACCATCGATGGCCAGCGCCATCGCCGGGTGCGTGCCACGGTGGAGGGGTTCGTGGCCACGTACTATTTGCGCGATGCCGACAAGTTGCCGGCCCGTGTGCACTATCGCGCCGATGCCACGAACGACTTCGGTCTCGCGCAGTGGGAAGTGCACGACATCGACGTGTGGTATGGCAACTGGATCCGTGTCGCGCCTGGTGTGCTGGTGCCGCGGCAGCGTGATGTCTATCGCGTTGGGCGTCCCTACAAGCGCATGACCGCGCTCACGCTGGCCTTCAACGTCCCGGCGCCCGCCGATTCCTTTTCCATTGCCGACACCGTGGCGCAGCGTTTCCTCGCCACCGAGCAGCGGCCGATGTGGAAGGTGTCGCTCGATTCGGCGCAGATTACCGCGGAACACTTCGCCAGCTTCCCGCGCTTCATTGGCTCAGTTGGTGCCCTGCGCGTGGGCGGTCAGTGGGTGCTGATCGAAACCGCGCAGCATCGCGGCGCGGTGGATCTCGTGGACCAGTGGCTGCGCGCGCGTGGAGAGAGCGGCGTGCGAGCCGGCGTCGTCGCCCGTCCCTTCAGTGGCAATGGTGGCGCGCGCTGGTTTGCTGCGGGCAAGGGCCGTCTCTACGCGGCGCCTGGCGCGCTCGCGCCGCTGCGCGCGATGAACGCGGCGCAGCCCACGACCACCACCTTCGTGTCCGGCGCACGATGGGTGCGCATCGGTAGCGACTCGCTGTACATGGAACCGGTGGACTTTGCCGATGGCAACGGCGCCATGGTGCTGTACTCCCCCACCCATCGCTGGTTCTACAGTCCCTTCATGGGCGTGCCACAGCACCAGGCCCAGCATGACGCGCTGATGGCGCGCTATCGTGCCCGAGGCTGGCCCATCGAGTGGGTGGGCTCCGTAGTCGGCCTGCGTGCGCCAGCCCCCGCTGTCAGCAAGTAAGAGGCACCAACCCAGTCAAACTCCGCCTCACGAAGGAGTGTATCGAGACGAGTCGTCGACCATGCCGGCGGCTCGTCTCCTCCTGCGTCACGACGCAGCGGACACGGGCATTTCTTGCGCTGGCCCCGCCTCACGTTCAGCCAAGCAGCAACCGCGGATCAAACTGAAACGGCGCTTCGTGCACGACCTGCAAACGCGACATGTCCGCGTGCTGTGGATTGATGAGCAGATTTCGCTCCAGCGGAATGATCACCGAGGGTATCGACAGGACGAGCGTTTCGCCGCGCGCGACAAAATGATCACCGACTGCGCGGCACGTTGCCGGCGGCTCTGTGGCCCGCCAGGCATGCGGCAGATCGGCATGCGCGACCGTCTCGGGAAGCAGGTCGTCTGGCACCTCGATACCCAGTGCCACGAGATCATCTGGTGCGTTGGCCGGATCGACGTGCACCAGCAACTCCAGCGCGGCCAGTGACAGCGTGCTGGAGGCGTAGACCACGGCGACGCCTTTGCTGTTCCAGCGGCCACCGGCGCGGCGCGCCCCCTCACCATCGAGTGCACGATAGCGGGAACGGGCGAGGCGCCAAGCGAGACTCAACCGATCACGCCATGCTCGATGCGATCGAGGACGTCCTCGACCAACACCGTGCCCGTGTCGGTGTGTACCAGCTCGATGGGCGGTTGACCACCGAGGGCGCGATTGGGTGTCACAAGCCAGCGGTTGGCCTTTTCCTGTGAACCCAGGGCTTCGGCGGCACGCACCGCAATACGCGCGAGTCGCGCCAGACGGTCGGACTCCGCCGCCGAAAGACGCTCTCGCGACTTCTGCTTGCGCTGCAAGGTGCGCTCACTGCCCACCACGGCGTACACCGCCTCACGTGTCATCATGGGCCTGAGCGCGTTGGCCACATACTGCAACGATGCCGAGGGGAGCCCCTGCCGCACCTGAATGGCGAGGTCGAGATCACTTTCCACGACCTCGCCCAGGACGGCCGCTCCGCCGAGCATCGCGGAAACCGTATCTGCCGACATGAAATCCTCTGATCCGTCGTATGACGTAAGCTGCCCGCCATTTGACGGCTCGTCAAGACCCTAGCCGAGCTAGCGCTGGCAGCCCACACAGTGCGTGACCTCGGGCATCACCAGCAGCCGGCCGTACGGGATGGCTTCGCCGCAGCGTTCGCAGAGGCCGTAGCTGCCCGTGGCTACCCGCTCGAGTGCCGCCAGCACCGCGTCGTGTTGCGACTCGAGCTGCGCACGCGCCGTGGCGGCTTCGTCGCCCAGCGTCTCTTCCATCAGCGCCAGCGCCCGCGCCAGCCGAGCACGATCGGTATTGAGCTCGTTCACGAGCCAGCGGATTTCCGTCATGCTGAGGTGTGCGTTGGTGTGGGGCAGAGTGTTCATCGTTGTCTCCGGTGAGTGGTTGATGAATCGGTGGTGAATCGGTGGTGAATCAGTGGTGAATCGGGGTTGCGTGACGGGCAACAAAAAACGCGCCCCGACGAACAGAGCCCGCGCGCAGCGATGGCTGCGCACGCACTCCTGTTGTCGGGACGCGACTCCCAAACGAATACTACACGAGGAACCGGCCGAGGTTCCAGCGCGCAGGCGCGCTGGCTTTTCTGCGTGCAATTGGCGATACTTGAGACATGAAGTTTCGCCTGCCCCACACTGCCTCCGGCCCTGCGATGATTCCCGTGCATCGCACTCGCGTTTCCGCCGCACGACTCGTGCGACGGACGGTGCGTGGCGTGTGTTCTTCGCCGTGCGCCGCTCCGGGTTTCCTCCAGTGTGCGCAGCGCAAGTGCTCGGCTCCTTCAACCGTGGAGGATCGCCGCTAGCACCGGTCGATCGTTTGACGAGAGCAGCTCTCGTAACGAACGCCCCACCTGCCGCACTCGGCAGGTGGGGCGTTTTGCATTTGCCATCCCACCTCGCGAGGCAGTCTGGCCATGGCTCGCACCAGATCACGCGACTCTCCTGCGGGATTCATGGCCAGCTGCTCGCGACACACGACAACCCGCCACCTCGAGCGCACCTTGCGCCCCGGCCGTGCAAGGGGCAACGTTGCGGCGTTCCATTGCACTCCCCCACCCCTGCCCCGCCCGAGGACGCCTCTGTGGCTGAAACAACCAGCAAGCTGCCCGATTTCCCGGGCTTCGCCGTTCGTTACGATCCGTCCAAGAACCCGTTTTTCCAGGCCATCATGGTGGAGAACCTGCGGATCCTGGACAGCAAGGAGATTGGCAAGTCGCTGCTGAAGCAGATCGGCGAGGCGTCACCCAAGCACCGCGGCCAGTTCCCCGACGGCGTGAACGTGATGTGCACGCCATACCACATCAACTACACGCAGTCGGGCTTTTCGCGTCAGGGCCAGTTCACGGGGGACGGGGGCTTCAAGGTGGAGGGCATGAAGCCGTCCACCGCCGCCTCGCATAACCTGAAGAACTGCCCGTTCCATATTGCCGGAAGCAGCTTCAACAAGGCGGACGATCCCTCATTCAACGACAAGGGACGGGGCACGGTGTGCTGGATGGCCTTCAGCAATGCGCAGTTCATCACCAGCAAGGGTGAGACCGCGCAGCCGTTCATCGTGCTGGCGCATGAGCTGATTCACTCGCTGCACTGTCTCACCGGCACGCACAACGGGTCGGAGGAAGAGCTGATGACCAGCGGCATCGGCAAGTACTCCGATCTGCCGATGTCGGAGAACGCGTTCCGCAAAGCGTTCGGCTTGCCGCCGCGGGTGTCGTACTAAGGCGCCAAGGCGCACCGCGCACTCACCAGGCAACCGGGCGATGTGCGCGGGCGCTGAGCCCCGGCGTGAGCAGCAACAGCGTGAGCAGCAACAGCGTGAGGTTGGCGCTCCACATCGCAAGGGATGGAGAGAGCATGCCGCTGTCTCCCAGCGACTCACCGACAATGAACAGCACGTAGTACCCGCTGAACACCGCCACAGTGAGCGGCACCTGCCAGGCTATCGGGATGCGCCGTAGGCGCCTCGTCAGGGAAACGGCAAAGAGTGTGAGGAACAGGCAGGCCGCCGAGATCGCGTACTTCTTGTGGTACTCAACGCGGTAGTTGTTGATCAACTCACGGGCGTTGCTTTCAGCCCTGCTTGTTCGACCAGACGCGAGTTGCGTTTCGAGCTCGCGCCACCGGTCCTGCAGCTCGCGCGGTGTGAGGCTGCGGTCACCCCTGAAGCCATCCCGTTTGCCAGACTGCAGCCACTGCAGTTCGGTGTTGGCTTTCGGCAACACCTGCGTGTTCAGCCCGTACGCAAGTATGGTGACCACCACACCCAGCAGTGCCAGCGGCATCATGCGCGGCGTTTTCCCGCTGTCCTCCTCGCGCTCCGGCGGCGTGGCATGTCTGCCCTTTTTGTTCAACGCTGCCAGCACGGCCACGAACAGCGCCATGGGTATTGTCATGGCCGCGATATAGGGCACCGAGTACCAGAGCACGCTGAGCCACTGTTCGGCCGACATACTGCGGGATTGGCGTCCCATGGACAGCGCCAGCATGATATCAGTGAGCACAAAGAACGCGAGGGCGAAGGACAGCACGGAGTTTCTGAGCACCGTGCGCTCTGCCTGACCGAAGCCCCGCCTTTCGTCGGCAATGCGCTCACGCAGTCCGCGGCCAAGCAGATCACCAAGCCCTGCGAGTGCCGCAGCGCTGGTGGCGAACAGGCCCTGCGCTTCTTTGCGCGCGAGCTCGCGTGCAAACAGATCGAGCATGGCGCTGCCGTGACGCTCGCGCAGCTCGCGAGGCAGCAGAACCAGCAGCGCACGATAGGCCGTGCGCCACACGCGATGCGTGGCAGATTGTGAAGTTGAGGCGCTCATGCCAGTGCCTCCATGCCAGCCAGTCTGGCCCGTGCGGTGCGGGCCATTTGCTCCAGGCGCGCGCATTCGGCCTCGAGCAACTCCCGGCCGACCGCTGTCAGTCGATAGAAGCGCTCACGACCGAGGCCGCCGGCCGGGCGGTCCTGCTCGGGCAGCTCCTCAATCCAGCCCTGGCGCACGAGTTCTTCGAGGGAACCGTACAGGGTGGCGGGCCAGAGCCGGACGGCGCCGTCGCTGAGTGCACGGGCCTCGTCCTGGATGGCGCTGCCGTGCCTGGGGCCGGTGGCCAGCGAAAGGAGGATGTAGAACCAGTTGGGTTTCATGGGCCGTTGTGTAGGTACGGAATCATACTATTATTTGATACTATTAGACAATACCCAGGTTCCACAGGAAACGACGCGGAAGCCCAAGAGCTCCCGCGTCGTCCGCTCCCACTCACACCACCGTGTACCCACCGTCGACGAGGTAGTAGCCGCCCGTCATGAACGAGGCCTCGTCGGACAACAGGAAGGTCACCAGCGGCGCCACTTCCTCGGCCTTGCCCAGACGTCCGATGGGATGGCGCGAGATCAGCACCTGGCGGTACTCGTCGGGCAGATTCGAAAGCAGCGGCGTTTCGATATAACCCGGCCCGACACTGTTGATGCGCAGCCCCTGCGGGCCGTACTCCGCCGCGGCGTTTCGCGTGAGGCCCACCACGGCATGCTTGGCCGCGGTGTACGCGCTGTTGCCAATGGCTGCCACCGACCCGTGAATGGACGCCATGTTCACGATGGCACTCTGCTTGGCACCCGCACGCAGCATGGCCGGGATCTGATAGCGCATGCCATACAGCACGCCATCCAGATTGATGTCGATGACCCGCTGCCAGTCGGCGAGATCCACCTCGCCCGTGGGCGCCTGCGCACCGCCGATGCCGGCGTTGTTCACCGCATAGTGCAGCGCCCCATAGGTGGACTCGGCAAACGCCACCACCCGCTCGCTGTCCTCGGGCTTTGCCGTGTCCTGCTTGAACGCGCTGGCCAACCCGCCGGCGCTGGTGATGGCCTGCACCACCCGCTGCGCGCCTTCGAGGTTGATGTCAGATACCACCACCTTGGTGCCGAACTGCGCGAGGCGCTTGGCGATGGCTTCACCAAGCCCGGATCCACCACCGGTGACGATCGCGACCTTGTCCTTGAATCCGTTCATGTCTCCTCCGTTCGTTGGGACTGGGTCTATTGGGTTCATTGCATCGACCTGCGAGCAACGTGGCATTGCGTGTCGCTAACAACTGAGACATATCCGTTTTAACAGTACTTGTCAAGTGTCGCGTCCTGAATAATGTCTA
>NZ_DLHL01000002.1 GCF_002483225.1 Gemmatimonas sp. UBA7669
CGCGATGATCTGGCTATCGGTAAACCGCGATGTCTTCATGGGAACCTCCTCGGATCAGTGTACGAGAAAAGTCCACTTTTGGCGACCGCTCTTTTCAGGGGGGATTACCCCAGCGCCTCGGCCACCGGCGTGTACCGCAGCCTGGACGGCGGTGCGACCTGGAGCAAGATGAGCAGCACCAATCCGCGCCCGATGTACTTCAGTCAGTTGCGCGTGGATCCGGTCAATCCCGACCGCGTGTATCTGGGCGGCGTGGGTCTGCATCTGTCCGTGGACGGTGGTCGCACGTTTGAGACGGACGCGGCGCTTGTCACGCACGACGACGTGCACGCCATCTGGATCAATCCGAAGAATCCGGACCATGTGCTCACCGGCAACGACGGGGGCTTGGCGGTGAGCTACGACCTGGCTCGCACCTGGCAGTTCATTCCCAACTTGCCGGTCGGGTTGTTCTATCATGTGAGCTACGACATGGAGCTGCCGTTCAACGTGTGCGGCGGCATGCAGGACAACTACGACTGGTGTGGACCCAGCGCGTCGCGCCACAGCCGCGGCATCTTCAACTACGACTGGTTCCAGATTCTTGGCGGTGACGGCTTCGTGGCCATTCCCGACCTCCGCGATTCGCGCATCATCTACACCGAATCGCAGGACGGCAACATGGTGCGCCGTAACAAGGTGACGGGTGAGTCGCGGCAGATTCGGCCCACGCCACTCAACGTGACCAACGCCACGCGGGGTGAGGCTTATCGCTTCCACTGGGATGCACCGCTCATGCTCTCGCCCAACGATCCGGGCGTGTTGCTTGCGGCGGCCAATCGGGTGTTCCGCTCGCGCGATCGTGGTGACAGTTGGGAAGCCATCAGCCCCGACCTCACGCAGAACGCGTCGCGTGACACCATCGAAACGATGGGACTCAAGGGCCGCGACATCCGCATTGCGCGCAACGATGGTATTTCGCAGTGGCCGGCCATTGTCACGCTGGCCGAGTCGCCGAAGCAGGCGGGCGTGTTCTACACGGGTACCGACGACGGCACGGTGAGTGTGTCGCGTGATGATGGCAAGACTTGGACCAACATCACGAAGAACCTGCCGGGCTTCCCGTCGGGCTTTGCCTATGTGAGCGAAGTGGTGCCGAGTCGCTTCGATGCGGGCACGGTGTATGTGACGGTGAACAACTACCGGCAGAACGACTACGCGCCGTACGTGTGGGTGAGCCGAGACTTCGGGGCCACGTTCACCAGTCTTGCCGGCGGATTGGGTGGGGAGACGGTGCGCACGCTGACCGAAGACACGCGCAACGCCGACGTGTTGTACGTGGGCACCGAGACGGGCATTTTCATCACGCTCGATCGTGGCAAGAGCTGGAAGCGCCTCAAGGCCAACTTCCCCACCGTGCGTGTGGACGAGCTCACCATTCATCCGCGCGACAACGCGCTGATTGTGGCCACGCATGGCCGCGCGCTGTGGATCCTCGATCATCTCGAGCCCATTCAGGAGTACGCGGCGGCGCAGAAGAAGTCGGCGAGCCTGTTCTCGCCGGGCATGACGCTGCAGTGGAAGGGCAAGGACGATCGCAACGACGAGTTCTGGGGCCATCAGTTCTTCACGGGCGAAAACCCGCCAACTGACGCCGTCATCCAGATGCACTTTGCCCAGGCCGTCAAGAATCCGATGTTGCGCATCAGTGATGCGTCGGGCGCGGTGGTACGTGAGCTGCGCATTCCCGATGCGAAGAATGCGGCAGGCATCCAGACCGTGTGCTGGGACCAGCGTGTGGAGCCGGTGCGTCCGGTTGCCGTTGCAGGACCGGGAGGTGGTGGTGGGTTCGGTGGTGGACCGGGCAATCAGGCGCGTCGCCCCATTCCCGGCTATCCGGTGCCGCTGCCGCCTGTGGGCTACGAAGCCGCCAATCCCTGCGCCGGCGCTGGCCCGGGCGGTGGTGGTGGATTCGGCGGCAACCAGAACAATGGGCCGCTGGTGCTGCCCGGCACGTACTCGGTGGCGCTCATGGTCGATGGCAAGGAAGTCGAACGCAAGGCACTCGAGATCGTGATGGATCCGCAGGTGCAGCTCACCGGTGCGGCGCGTGTGGCTTACAACACCGCGGCCATGACGTTGCACACGGCGCATGCCAACGGCGCGGCCGCGGCGGCCCCGCTGGCGGCGCTGCAGCAGCAGATGCGTACGGTCAGCGCGCAGGTGGACAGCAGCAGCCGACTCTCGGCCGAAGTGAAGGCGGAGTTCAAGGCGTTCCAGCGCGAGTTCGACGCGCTGCGGGCCAAGTTCGGTGTGGGCGCGCCGGCCGGCGGTCCTGGCGGTGGTGGTGGTTTTGCCGCCGCCGCGGCCGCGGCCAATCAGGCCAATGTGCTTGGCCGCGTTGCGCAGACCAAGAACAACCTGCTGGCGGTGTGGGAAGCGCCGAGCGACGCACTCACGCAGCAGGCCGCGGCCGCACAGCGTGATCTCGCTGCCGCGGTGGCAGAGGCGCAGGCCTTCATGCCGAAGGCGCGCGAGATGAGCGGCAAGCTCGCGGCGGGTGGCGTGACGATGACGGTGGGGAACTGACGCCGGTCGTCAGCCCACACTGATTTCGGCATGAAACATCAGGGCGGCATGCGCAGACTTGCGTGTGCCGCCCTGATGTCATACTTGGTCCATGGAAATGCCGCAGTCGGTGCCACGACATTCCCCGTACTGACGATTCAGCTCGGAAAGCGCCGCGCCAACTGCTCCAGTCGATCGTCCCCCGCCTGTTCAGTCTCCTTGAGCACCAGCTCGACGTGCGGACGCAGCGCGGGCTCGCCCCAGTAGTACCCGGTGGCACGCTCGGCGAGTTGTGTTTCGCCCACGCGGGCGGCTTCAAGCAGCGCACGCGCGGCCACGCGGTCGTAGTCGGGATCATCGCGTGGCGGGAGACCGTAGTTGCGACGCGGCATCTCGCCTTCGGCGTCGTCCCGCAGAAAGGCTCTCGACATGACAGTTCGTGGTGGGAGGGTGTCTGAAACAATCGAATGGACGTGACGTCCTGCCACAAGCGGAGGTACGGCAGATCGTCGTGCCACATCGCCCCTCCAGCCATGCCATGCGCATACACCGTTTGATTGTGCTCGCGCTACTCTGCGCGCCAGCCCTCGTCCATGCTCAGCCGACACGCCTGCCGCTGACCTCGCTCGATAAACTGCGGCCCGTGAATACGCAGCTCGACACGGTAGCCTTCAAGGGACAACGTGGCCTTCGTGCGACGCAGGCCGCGAATGGCCCGGATGGGCTGATTCACCTGGATGGCGTCACCTTCGCCAATGGCACGCTCGAGGTGGAGTTGGCCGGTGCGCCGGCAGCTGGGGCGGGAGAAGGCGCGCGTGGTTTTGTCGGTCTGGCGTTTCGCGTACAAGCGGCCTCAGGTGATGCGCCAGCGGTATACGACGCCTTCTACCTGCGACCAACGAATGGACGGGCACTGGACCAGGAGCGTCGCAATCACACGACGCAGTACATCTCCCATCCGGAGTGGACCTGGTCACGACTCCGCCGGGAGACGCCCTCGCGCTACGAGTCGTATGTCGACATGCTGCCCGATACCTGGACGCGAATCCGCATTGCGGTGCAGGGCGATACGGCGCGTCTTTTCGTGCACGGGCAGGAACAGCCGTCACTCATCGTCACCGACGTCAAGACCGGTGCCACCGGTCGCGGTGGCGTTGCCTTGTGGATCGGTCCCGGATCCGTGGCGCACTTTCGCAATCTGGTGGTGACGCCGCGGCCGTAAACCGGCGTTCTGCAACGGCACGTCGGTTAGCGTGAACCACCCATCACGAGCGCCAATAGCAGCACATGCTTGGCGGTGCGTACCATGGCCGGGATATCGGCGAACTCGCCTGGTTGACCACGAGCGCCTCCGCGTTCACCGCCAAGCCCGATGGCCAGCGTGCCGCCACCAATGGCCACATTGAGGTTGGCCGAACCCGCGTTGCCAAGCGTGGGCTGCAGACCAAGGTGACGTGCAATGGCCACCGAAGCCTGCACCAGTCGCGAGGTGTCGGCGCCGGCAATCTGGCCACCGGGTGTGCGGTTCACTGGCCGCATGGTGAGCGAGAGGCCGGTTTCTCTCGCGACATCATCCAGAATGCGTTGCACGGCGGACTCATTACGCGCGATGACGTCAGCGTCGAGGGACCGGATGTCCAGTGAGAACCATCCACTGTCCGGCTTGTGGTTGAACACCGCACCACTCTGCAGCATGGCAATGTTGAGGATGGTGCGCTGCGGATTGTTGCTGGCCGGAGGCTGCGGTAACGACAGAATGCGATCCACCGCGCGCCCGATGGCCTGATTCACATTGGGCACGCCCCCGTTGAGCGAGTGACCGGCCGGACCACGCGCCACCACCCGCCACCAGTGAATGCCCAGCGCACCGTAGGTGATGGATCGTCCATCGCCGAGAATGTCGACGAAGGCATCGGCGCGGTCGCGGTACTCGGCGTACAGCGCCTTCATGCCAAGGAGCCCGGTTTCTTCCTGCGCGACGGCGGCGAATACCAGATCGTGCGTGGGCTTCACACCACTTGCGATCAGTGCCTCGGCCGCCGCGAGCATGGCCTGCGTGGTGGCCGAGGTGTTGGTGCCCGGCCCGACCACACGCGTGCCCTCGACCCGTGGAGGTCGCCCCGCTGCACGCTGCAGCGCGGGAATGGACGCGAGGTCGTCGAGCGTGGACACAAATACGATGGCGCGTCCCGAGGTCCCGGGAATACGCCCGATGACGTTGGGTTGTGCATCGACGCGGACATCGGTGAGTCCGATGGCCCGCATACGCCGCGCGACCTCCGCAGCCCGCTGGTGCTCGGCGCCCGATGGGGACACGATGGCGCCGAGCGCCGCGAGTCCCTGTGCCATGGCGGGTGTCGAGGCGTCCAGCGCGGACAGCGCGCGCTGCACATCCGGTCGGGTCAGGATACCAGACAGGTCCACGGCGCCCGTTGATTTCTGCGCCGAGACATTCGCCGCGCTGAGCAGTTGCAGCGCTACGAACACATACCAGAGCGGGTGTCGAATCATCGGCCGGTTCCACACGTGGCGAGAGTGTTGCAGGCCGACGGGCGTTCTAGCGACTCCGCGTGCGGGCCCAAGGCATGGGGGCGGTCCCGAGCAGCGCCGCCTCCACCTGCTGCAATCGCGAAGCACGCGTTTCCGCGCGCTTCGCCGACTCAATGTAGTGTGAGAGACCGCGCTGCGTCCCGGGCGTCTGCTGTTCCCACGCCACGCGCAGTCGCTTCCCCCGCGCCAGACGGTCCGCCAACTCCACCGGCACATCCACGTCATCTTGTGCGATGACGCGGAACGCCACGTCGACGACATCACCCACCTGCAGGCCCGCCACCTTGAGCGGCGTTTTGGGCAACCAGCGCCCACGCGATGGTTGCCACGCGCCCTTGACGGGAACGCCGCCGACATCGGCCTCGATGCGCAGCCGCGGATGCTCCCGAAGTGGCAGCGTGTCGTGCAACGCTTCATCGAGCAGCACCACGGTGTAGCGCATGCTGCCCACGGCGTGTCGTGTGATGGCGGTCTCGAAACGATGGGTGAACCAGGACATGGCCAGAGTGGCTGGGGTGACGCGTGGGCACACCCCAGGCTAACGCCAAAGACTACGCCTGGCGTTTCGCAATCAGTTCGATCTCCACCCGCGCACCAAGCGGCAGGCCAGCCACCGCCACCGTGGTACGCGAGGGATACGGGGCCTCAAAGCGGGCCGCGTACGCGCGGTTCATGGCGGCAAAGTCGCCCATGTCCACGAGGTACACATTGCACTTGACCACGTCGTGCATGCTGAGTCCCGCCGACTCCACCACGGCCTGCAGGTTGTCGAAGCAGCGATGGGTCTGGGCCTCGACATCACCGTCGATCAGCGCACCGATGGCCGGATCGATGGGGGTCTGCCCCGAGCAATAGAGCAGGTCACCGGCCCAGTTGGCCTGCGCGTAGGGGCCGATGGCTTTGGGGGCAGCGTCGGAGTGTGTGGTCTGGCGGGGCATGACAGTGTGGGTGTGGGGTGACGGACGGCGCCAAAAGGCGCTAAGAATTGGGGACCAGGCGAAGATAGCGCCTCGCGCGACCGATATTCCCAGCCGATGGCCCAAGCCGACGCCCTACCTGCCAACTCCTCCACGCCGTCCACCACCCAGAATGGGGACGTGGATCCGCTGCGTACTCGACTGTCCCGGATTCTCGAGGGCAGTGACTTTCCGGCACTCTCCAGGCAGATCATCGATACGCTGGGCGCCATGGATGACGACGCGGCCTCGCTGCAGCGTCTGGCCAACGTGGTGCTTCGGGAATACAGCCTCACGCTCAGCGTGGTCCGCACCGCCAACAGTGTGCACTACCGGCGCGGCGCGCGGCCCATTCAGAGCGCGACGCATGCCATGATGATGCTGGGGGCCCGCACGGTGCGGCAGTTGGCCGGCAGTCTGCTGCTCTTCGAGAACTACGCGCGCAAGTCGCCCGAGCTCAAGGAGCTGATGCTGCTGTCGCTGCTTACGGCCAATCACGCGCGGGCGACGGCCCTGCGCATGCAGCTGCAGGACCCGGAAGAGGCGCATCTCTGCGGCATGTTTCGCAATCTGGGTGAGGTCATCATTGCGGCGCACTTTCCGGAGGACTACCGGCAGGTGAAGACGCTCATGACTGACGGGGGCCTGAACGAGGCGGCGGCCACCAAACGTGTGCTGGGCTTTCAGTTCAACGACATGGGTGTGGAGGTCTCACGCCACTGGGGCATGCCGGACTCGGTGGTGCAGGGCATTCGCGCGCGCGCCACGGCCTCGGCGTCCATGCAGGCGGCCATCACGGCGTTCAGTCACGATCTCACGCAGGCGCTCTACAAGACCGAGTTGTCGCCAACCGAACTGGCGCAGGCTGTGGAGAGTGTGGTGGAGCAGCATGGCGCGAAAGTGAAGATGTCGCGCGAGCAGATTGGTGGCGTGGTGACCGATGCGCTGGAGGAAACACGCGAATTGTTTGTCAACCCGGCCATTGCCACCGATCGTCTGCGCTTTCGGCAACTCGCCGGCGCCGCTCGCAGTGCGCTGGGCGACAGCATCACCGCGTCCACCGGTGAGCCCGGCGAGTCGGATGTGGCGGAGCGCGAAATTGCACTCAGGCCCACGCTGCGGCAGGAGCTGGAGGACCTGGTGAATCCGGCGTCAGGTGCGGCGATTGGCGCCGTCCTCCTGCAGGCGCTGGAGGTCATCATGCGCGGCGGGCCGTTTGCGCACGTGCTCGCGTGCTTCTACAGCACCGACCGGTTGCAGCTTGCGGCGCGCACCGGTCTCGGGGAAGGCGCCGATGCGCTCATTGACCAGTTCAACTTCCCCGTGTCGGTGCGAGGTGGCGCGGTGGTGACCCTCACGCAGCAGCGTCAGCCGGTTTATCTGCCGGCAGATCGCGCCATGACGACGGCCGAGCAGCGCTGGGCCCAGACGCACGGGCTCGCGCAGTTCGGCGTGTTTCCGCTGATCGTGCTGGGCAAGGTGGTGGGATGTCTGTATGTCGATCGAGCCAGCGATGCGCCGCTGCCTGATCGCGCCACGGTGCGCTTTGTGAAGTCGGTGGCGGACCTGGTGGTGGACGCCATCGGGCGGCGGCGGAACGGCTGACGCGCTGCCTGGCAACGCGCGCGCTCACCGCTTGCGGAAGAACCGCGCCGCCAGCACGCCACCCACGAAGCCGCCGAGGTGGGCCTGCCAACTGATGCCCACCTGGCCAGGCGCAATACCCAGCACGAGCCCGCCCCAGAGTGCGGCGGTGACGAGGCTGAGCAGAATGCTGCCCACACTGCGTGCGTACACACCGGCCAGCAGCAGAAAACCGAGATACCCGAACACCACACCACTGGCGCCGATGTGTACGGTGCCCGGTGCGCCGAGCAACCAGGCACAGAGGCCTGAGCCGAGCATGGCAAAGAGCGTGACGGGCAGGAAGTGCCGTGCATCGCGCCACATCACCATCCAGCCCAGTGCGAGGAATGGGAAGGTGTTGGCCACGAGATGCTGCAGATTGCCGTGCAGAAACGGCGCGAAGACGATGCCGCGCAGGCCCACGAGATTGCGTGGAATGATGCCGTATTGCAGCAACGCCCCGCCAAGCACGGTGTTGGCGGCAAAGGCCGTCCAGAACACCCCGAGTGTGGTGCCCAGCGTCGTGGCCTGACGCGCAATGCTGCGAGTGACGGTGCGTGTGCCCTGCGCAGCTTTCGTGCGCAGCGTGTAGTTTCGGCCCATGCCTGCCTCTGGAGTGTCTCCCGACGTCGTCTACGCCAAGATCGGACGGCGTCTGCTGCCGTTGCTGCTGCTCTGCTATATCGTGGCCTTCCTCGACCGCGTCAACGTCGGGTTTGCCAAGCTGCAGATGACCACCGAACTCGGCTGGTCCGATGCGGTGTACGGCTTCGGGGCCGGCATCTTCTTCGTCGGCTACTTCCTCTTTGAGGTGCCAAGCAACGTGCTGCTCGAGCGCGTTGGGGCCAGACGATGGATTGCACGCATCATGATCACCTGGGCGCTGGTGTCAGGCGCCTTTGCGTTCGTGGACGTCATTCCCTGGGGTCCACTGCCCGCGTGGTTCGGTCTCGAGTCCACGGTGTTCGGCTTTTATGCGCTGCGTCTGCTGCTGGGCATGGCCGAAGCAGGTTTCTTCCCGGGTATCGTGCTGTACCTCACGTACTGGTACCCCGTGCCGCGACGGGCGCGCAGCTACGCGCGCTTCATGACGGCCGTTGCCATTGCCAATGTGGTGGGTGCGCCGCTGTCGGGCTGGATCATGGAAGCCTTTGACGGTCAGGGTGGCTGGGCTGGCTGGCGCTGGCTGTTTGTGCTGGAGAGTGTGCCGTCACTGCTCATGGGTTTCGTGGTGTGGTTCCGTCTGCCGGATGGCCCGGCACACGCACGCTGGCTGACGGAAAGCGAAACGGCTGTCGTGCAGCATGATTTGGCCACCGATGCAGCGAAAGCGCCGCGTGAGCGCGCGGAGACCTCGCTGCGCGCGGCGCTGACCAGTTCGGTGGTGTGGCGATTGGCCTTCGTGTACTTCACGAGTGCCGTGGCGCTCTACGGTGTGAACTTCTGGATGCCGACCATCATCCAGGAGTTGGGCATCCCGAGCCGCGCATACCTCACGGTTGGCTTGTTGAGCATGGTGCCGTGGGGCGTAGCCGGCGTGGGCATGCTGTGGTGGGGTGCACACAGTGACCGACACGGTGAGCGGCGCTGGCATGTGGCCGGCGCGCTGCTGTGCACGGCGGCCGGTTTGCTGCTGCTCATGTTGGTGGAGGGGCAGATCGCCATGTCGCTGCTGGCACTGGCGGTGGTGGCCACCGGCGTGCTGAGCGCCATGAGCACGTTCTGGTCCGTGCCCACGGAGTTTCTGCGAGGCTCGGCCGCAGCCGCTGGCATTGCATGGATCAACAGCATCGGGAACCTCGGCGGGCACTTCGGCCCCGACCTCATTGGTCGCGTCCGCACCGCCACCGGCAGCGGGCAAAGCGCCTTGCTCATGCTGGCCGGTGTGGCGACTGCCGGGGCGTTGGTCACACTATTCACTGTCAAGTCGGTCGTTGTGACCGAGAAGGTGGCCGATTAACCCCACAGCAGGCGAGAATTTTGCGAATTTTCAGAGTTGGCCGACGCTGTGTCGAAAAGCGGGCGGCTCACTCGACGCCAACACGAAGGGAGTGGCTGACGTCGACATGGTGATCGCGTCCTCCCTTCGCTGTTCGCTCACCGCACACTCCCCAGGAGCTGTCCCATGCGCGTTATGGTCATCGTCAAGGCCACTGCAGAATCCGAAGCCAGCATCATGCCCAGCACCGAACTGCTGGAAGCCATGACGTCGTACAACGAAGAACTCGTGAAGGCCGGCATCATGCTGGCGGGTGAAGGGCTCACGCCGAGCGTGAAGGGCAAGCGGGTGCGGTTCTCCGGTACCTCACGCACGGTGATTGATGGTCCGTTTGCCGAGACCAAGGAGCTGATTGCCGGCTACTGGATGTGGCAGGTCAAGAACATGGATGAAGCGGTGGAGTGGGTGCGCCGCTGCCCCAATCCCATGCTCAGTGACAGCGAGATCGAGATTCGTCCCGTGTTTGAAGCGGAAGACTTTGGCGATGCCCTCACGCCGGAACTGCGCGAGCGTGAAGAGTGGATGCGACGGCAGACCGAGGCGGGTCAGCAGTAAGCGGGCCAGCAGCACATGCAGGTCGGCCACGCGTGACCGCGTTGTCATCCGACACCGAGGCGGTGCGTCGCACCATTGAAACGGTGTGGCGCATCGAGTCGGGTCGACTCATTGCGGGCCTTGCCCGTCTGACGGGTGACGTGGCCACGGCCGAAGATCTCGCGCAGGATGCGATGGTGGTGGCCCTGCGCGAGTGGCCGGCCAATGGTATTCCCGACAATCCCGGCGCGTGGCTCATGACGGCGGCGCGGCGTCGCGCCATTGACCAACGTCGGCGTCGTGCGGTGTTGGATCGCACGCATAGCCGACTGGGTGAGGAAGCCGATGAGCGCGCGGCTGATGTCGTCGACGCCATGGATCTGGCCGTCGACTCGGCGCTCGCGGCGGAGCGGAACGGGCCGAGCGTGCAGGATGAGCGGCTAGGTCTCATGCTCATGACCTGTCACCCGCTGCTGCCACGTGAGGCTCGCGTGGCGCTCACGCTCCGGCTGCTGGGCGGCTTGTCCACGGACGAAATCGCGCGCGCGTTTCTGGTGCCGGAGGCCACCGTAGCGCAGCGCATCGTGCGGGCCAAGCGCACGCTGCGCGCCGCGCAGGTGCCGTTCGAGTTGCCGCGTGGTGCGGCCATGGTGGAACGTCTCGACATGGTGCTCGAGGTGTTGTACCTCGTGTTCAACGAGGGCTACGCTGCGACCGCGGGTAGCGAGTGGATACGTGCCGAGCTGTGTCAGGAGGCCATGCGTCTGGCGCGCGTAGTCTGCGCGCTGGCGCCGCAATCGTCTGAAGCGCATGGGTTGTGCGCCCTGATGGAGCTGCAGGCGTCACGGCTGCGCGCACGCGTGGACAGAAAGGGTGACGTGGTGCTCTTGCTTGACCAGGATCGTGCCAAGTGGGATTGGTTGCTTATCGGCCGCGGGCAGGTGGCGTTGCAACAGGCGGAGCGCCTGGCGCGCGTGGCCGACCAACCACTGGGGCCCTATGCCCTGCAGGCCGCCATTGCGGCCTGTCATGCACGCGCGCGTGTGGCTTCGGATACCGACTGGGGCCGCATTGCCGCCTTGTACGACGCACTCTACGAAACCATGCCGTCACCGGTGGTGGGCCTCAATCGGGCCGTGGCGGCCAGCATGGCCTACGGCCCGGCGCTGGGGCTGGCCATGGTGGACGCGCTCTTGGCCGATGCGCAGGATGCCGCCATGTTGCAGCAGTATCACTTGCTGCCGAGCGTGCGTGGTGACCTGCTGCACAAGCTCGGACGGCTGGACGAGGCGCGCGCCGAGTTTGTGCGTGCGGCGTCGATGACCCGCAATACCCGTGAGCGTGACCTGCTGTTGCAGCGGGCGGCGCAAGGAACATGATATGCCATCATTTCGTGTCGCAGTCGTGGGCATCCTCGCTGGTGCCCTCTCCATCGCGTCGTCGCTGACGGCACAGTCCGCAGCCCGGACCACAGAGCCCGTGGCTCGACTTGACGTTACCGTGGGCTCCGCTGATGCCAGTGGCGCCTCGCTGCGCAACGAGTCGACGTGGACCATGCAGGCGGCACTCACACGCCGGGTGACGCGCGCGCTACGTATGGGCGGCGCGTGGACCTGGCGCCGCGGTGGTGGGCGCGGGGACATCTGCGCCTTGCCTTCCGATGGCTCGCAGGCCTGTCTGAGCCGTGTACCGCGGCAGTCGCAGGCCACGCTATTGCTGAGTACCGGCCGGCAATTCGATGGTGTCGATTTTGACGTCGTGGCGGGGCCTGCGCTGGCCTTTGGTGAGGGACGGCCGCTGCACGGGGCGATGCTGGGCGGTGATGTGGGCCTTGGCGGCGAGGTGTTCGGCTTTGTGGTTGGCTACCGATTCACGACGCTGCGCAACGGTGCCGGTGACCGTCAGCAATACAAGGGCCCGCAGCTGGGCATGCGGGTCGTGTTCTGAGTGGCGTTCCGTATCGCCGGCGTCGTGGCATCTGAGTGGCGTTACGACTGTGCCTGACCTGACAACGCTAGATCACATTGCGCTCGAGCAGTGGCTGGCCTGCAGCGATGCGCGTGAGCGCAAAGGGTGACAGATCAATGTGGCGATAGGCGCCGGTGGCCATGAGGTCCGCCAACCCGCAGCCAACAGCCGGCGCCTGCTGCAGTCCATGGCCCGAGAAGCCGCAGGCGGCGTACGCATTGCGCCACCCGGGCACGAGCCCCACGAGTCCGTTGTGGTCGAAGGTGTTCATCTCGTAGTAGCCCGCCCAGGTGCTGAGCACGCGCAGTGCGTCGAAAGACGGAATGCGTGATGCCAGCACCGGCCAGATGTGCTCCTCGAAGAGTGCATGGTCCACGGCATCGAGCGGGACATCGTCGGCATCGATGCGTGGTGGCGCGCCACAGAGAAATTGACCGGGCGCTCGCTCGGGACGACACCACACGCCTGAGGGATCGATGAGCAGTGGTGCGGCTGGCAAGGACTCCGCAGCCTGCACGGCAAACACATCGCGTTTACGCGCGCGCACCGGCAGATCAAACCCCAGCCAGGCCGCCACGGGTGCGGACCAGGCGCCTGCTGCAATCACCAACTGCGTGGCAGGCCATTGGCGTCCATCACGCGTGACGACCGCCTCAACCTGCGCACCCGAAGTCGTCACGCCCGACGTCGTCACGCCCAGCGTCACCACGCCCGTGGCCTCGGCCTCCACGAAGCGGACGCCCTCGGCGATGGCCGCACGCCGAAAGGCCTGCATGGCGGCATACCCGTCGAACCAGCCCTCGCCACTGGTGGCAGTGGACAGGCCAAGCGATCCCACCAGCACATCGTCCACCTGCATCCACGGATATCGCGCGCGCAGCTCGTGTGGGGAAAGCAGGGCCGTGGATACGCCGAGACTCGCCTGCAGCGCGTGCTGCGCGCGCAACTGCGCGGCGCCGTGTTCCGTGGCGGCAAGGTACAGATAGCCCGGCTCCACGAGGCCGATATCGGGCCGGTCGTCAGCAGTGGCAAGATGCACGGCAATGTCGCGATAGAAGGCGAGACTGGCCTGCGACACGCGAATGTTGATGGCCGTGGAGAACTGCTGGCGAATGGCACAGGCCGAGCGCGCGCTCGAGGCCAGGGCATAGGAGGCGTCACGCTCGAGCACCACCACCTCGCGCTGGTGGTGCTTCGCGAGGTGCCAGGCCACTGAGGCGCCCATGACACCGCCACCAATGACGACCACGGACATCACAATGCTCCTCTGCTGAGATATCGGATGAGATATCGGATGAGATATCAGATGAGATATCAGATGAGATATCAGATGAGATATCGGGTGGGCCGCGCGATTCGGCAAACGCTGTGGCGGGGTCGCGCGTAGCTTGGGAATATGTCCGGGAACATGCCCGCCGTGATCGGCGCCGAACAAGTGCATGCCGCGCTGCCATGGTCCACTTTGGCTCACGGTCTGCGCGCGGCGTTCGTGTCGCCCGATGCGCCCACCGCTCCGACGCGCCATGCGCATGCGCTGGACGGTGCAAACCACGAGCACCTGCTGCTCATGCCGGCGTGGAATGCGCGCTTTGTTGGCGTCAAACTGGTCACCGTGCTTCCCGATGCCCCCAGACACGGTGGACGCACGGTGGAGGCCAGCTACCTGCTGTGTGATCGACTGACCGGAGCGCCGAGGGCTTTGCTGGATGGCGAGGCCCTCACACTGCGTCGCACGGCGGCCGTGTCTGCGTTGGCCGCACGTGAGCTCGCGCGCACCGATAGCCGTACGTTGCTGGTGATTGGCACCGGCCGTCTGGCGCCGTGGCTGGTGCGCGCCCATGTGGCGCTGCGGCCCACCCTCGAGCGCGTGCTCGTATGGGGACGCTCACCGGCGCGTGTGGCGGAGACGCGGCGACAGTTGCAGGATCTGGGGGTTCCGGTGGTGGCGGCCGATGATCTGACCCGCGCGGTGCCATCAGCGGACATCATCAGCTGTGCCACCACCAGTCAGGTGGCCGTGCTTCACGGTGCCTGGCTCAGCCCCGGAACCCACGTGGACCTGGTGGGCGCGTATACGCCACTGATGCGCGAAACCGATGATGCGGTCATCGCGCGCAGTCGGGTGTTCGTGGACGATATGGCAAGCGCCATGACGGAAGCGGGTGATGTCCTGCAGGCCATCGCATCGGGCGCCGTGGCCGTCGATCATGTGCGAGGCGATCTGTACGCTCTGCTGAGTGGCCGTGTGGCCGGGCGCACAGGGGCCGACGACATTACCTGTTTCAAGTCGGTGGGGCTTGCCCTGGAAGATCTTGTGGCTGCATCGCTGGTGTATGACCATCTCTCCTCTTCACTGTCTCCGACGTGAGTAGAATGCAAAAGTCGACTGGCCGCTTTCACTGTGCCATGCGTGCGCTGGCTGTTGCGTGTCTCGCGCTCAGCGGGAGTGCGCTCAGCGCCTGTGCGCGGCGTCCGTCGCCATCACCCAATGCCTCCGGTCTGTCGGCGGGCGATACGCTGGACGTGCTGATTGCCGGTGGCACGGTGCATGACGGCCTGCGTCCCGAAGCGCGACGCGTCGACGTTGGGCTCCGCGGGGATCGGGTGGTGTCGCTTGGAGCGGTCCCACGTGGTGTGGTGGTGAAGCGGCGCATCGATGCCGAGGGCTTGATCGTGGCGCCGGGTTTCATTGATCCGCACACGCATGCCTACGAGGGATTGCCGCGGCTTGGGCTCGAGCGCCGGAAGAACATCGGCGCGCTCATGCAGGGCGTGACCACGGTCGTGCTGGGTGCGGATGGACGTGGTCCAATCGATGTACGTCGGGTATTGGACAGTGCCGCTGTGCTGGGACTTGGCACCAACACCTATGCCATGACGGGTTTCGGCACCGTGCGCAGTCGTGTGCTTGGTGCCTCGTCGGCTGCGGCGACGTCCGCACAGATCGACAGCATGCGGGCCCTGATTGCGCAGGCCATGGGCGAGGGCGCGTTTGGCGTGGGCTCCGGGTTGTTTTATGCGCCGCAGTCCTACGCGACGACTGACGAAGTCCTGGCCGTGGTATCGGCGGCTAAGCCATTTGGCGGGGTGTACGACACGCACCAGCGCGATGAGAGCTCGTACACCATCGGATTGTTTGCCTCAGTGCAGGAGGCCATCCGCATCGGCTGCGGGTCGGGACTCACCACCAACATCGGTCACATCAAGACGCTGGGTGTGGATGTGTGGGGCAAGGCTGACAGTGTGCTGGCCATCATGGCGGCCGCGCGCTCGCGCGGATGCCGCGTCACGGCTGATCAGTATCCCTGGACCGCGAGTGGTACGGGGCTCAGCGCGGCGTTGCTGCCCCGCTGGGCCCAGGCCGGGGGACGGGACTCCATGCTCGCCCGCATGGCGGATGACTCGCAGCGCGCGCGCATGCTGGAGGAAGTGCGCGAGAACCTGCGGCGTCGGGGTGGCGACAGCACGCTGCTCCTGACCGGGGGCGGGGTCAACGCCCGTCCCTATATCGGGAAAACGTTGCGCGACGTAGCCTTGGCACGAGGGCTCGCGCCGGATGTCGCTGCCGTGACTCTCATTCAGGAGGGTGCGGATATGAGCGTCGCTTCATTCAACATGATCGAAGACGACATCGTGCGCTTCATGCGCGATCCGTTCGTCATGACCAGTTCCGACGGTTCCGACGGACACCCGCGCCTCTATGGCACCTATCCGCGCAAGCTGCGGCACTATGTGCTCGAGCGCGGTGTGATCTCGATGGCGCGCATGGTGGAGGCGTCGAGCGCGCAGGTGGCCCGTGTGTATGGCCTCAGCGGTCGCGGCGAACTGCGGCCCGGTGCCTATGCAGACGTCATTGCTTTTGACCCCAGGGCCGTGCGGGACGAAGCCACCTATGTGGAGCCGACGCGTCTTGCCACAGGGATGCGTTGGGTATTCGTGAACGGCGTGTCCGCGGTAGAGAATGGACAGCCTACCGGCGCACTGGCCGGGCATACGTTGCGGCGGCGCTGACGAGACGCGCAGGAACTCGTACGCGTGCCATGCACTCACGTACAACCACAGATAACCACGCATGGGGGTCTGCACGTCACGGCTTACCGTCGTGTCCAGTGCATCCTAATGTTAGGCCGTGCACGCCCCGCTTACGCACGGGGTATGAGCGCGGCCTTGTCGTCAACGACTGTCTGCGCCCAAGCGTACGGGGGTGTGTAGCAGAACCACCCACCCGCCTGGAGGATCGATGGTCAAACGAATTGCCGCAGCTTTGGTGTGTGCGGCGTTGCTGGCGGGCGTGTCCCGTCCTGCGCCGGTGCTGGCGCAAGGGGGCACCCCCGGCCGCATGAGCGGTGTTGTCACCGACTCGAGCAGCGGACAGCCGCTGCAATCCGTACAGATCTTCCTCTCGCAGGGGACGACGCGCCTGGAGGCGCGCACGGCGGCCGATGGCCGCTACAGCTTTGTCAACGTACCGGCTGGCAACTACAGCCTCGAAGCCATTCGTCTGGGCTATCGCCGTGTCGTGCGCGCCAACATCGGCATCAGTGCCGGTGGCGCGCTCACGTACGACTTCCGCATGGACGTGGCCCCGCTCAACCTGCAGGCCATCGTCACTACCGGTGTCGTCGATCCGACCAGCGGCACGCGCGTGCCGTTCTCGGTGGGTCGTGTGTCCGCAGAAGACGCGCCGGTGCCCGCCACGAATGCGCTCGAGACCATTCAGGGCAAGATCGCCGGCGTGAGTGTGGTGCCGACGGGTCAGGCGGGCAGCGGCACCAACATCCAGCTGCGTACGCCGACGTCCATCAGCAAGGGCAACTCACCGCTCATCGTGGTGGACGGCGTCATTCAGACGGCCTCGTTCGACGCGGCCAGCGCTGACCTGCAGTCGATGGACATCGAGAGCGTGGAAGTGGTGAAGGGCGCCGCCGCCGCGTCGCTGTACGGCTCGCGCGCGTCGTCGGGTGTCATTCAGATCCGCACGCGCCGCGGTACCAATCTGGCCGAGGGCCAGACGCGCTTCACCGTGCGCTCGGAGTACGGGTCGAATTCGCTGGCCCGCAAGGTGGACTGGGCCAATCAGCACTACTTCCTGGCCGACCAGACGGGCGCCTACACGAACGCCAACGGGCAGGTCGTGCCGCGTGAGCAGCGTGTGCCGCGTCCCGCGTACGAGCGCTTCCAGGACCGTCCGTATGCGCCGGGCACCTACTACAACCAGGTCGACGAGTTCTTCGATCCGGGCAACTTCATGCGCAACTCGCTCAACATTGCGCAGAACGGCGGCAAGACCAACTGGTTCTTCTCGTACGTGAATCAGCGGGAAGATGGCGTGGTGCTCAACAGCGGGCGCTACGACCAGAACGACTTCCGCTTCAACCTCGATCACCGGCCCCGCAGCGACCTGCAGTTCGGTGTGAGCTCGTACTACAGCAAGTCGAAGCGCCAGAACCTGTACGGCGACGTGTTCTTCGATCTCATCAACCAGGCGCCGGACGTGAACCTCCGTCTGCCGGACCCGGATGGTACGCCGTACAACTTCCAGCCGGACTTCGAAGGCCGCGAAGAGAATCCGCTGTACGTGCTGTCCACGGAGCGCAACACGCGCAACCGCGCCCGTCTGCAGGGCAGCATCGAGGGTCGTTACACGCCGCGTTCCTGGCTCACGGTTGATGGCAATCTGAGCTTCGACCGCTCGGATCGCGACAACAACTTCTTCCTCGATCAGGGCGTGAAGACCGAAGGCTTTGCCAACGGCGGCCCCGGTGAGATTTCGCGCTTCAACGGCATCACGAACGCACTCAACGCCTCGCTCTCTGCCAACCTGCTCAAGCAGGTGGGCGACTTCACGCTGCGCAGCACCATTCGCGGCATGCTCGAGCGGGAAACCAACAATACCGTGAACGCCGACGGCGAGATCTTTGCCACGCCGGGCGTGGACGCGCTCAACAACGCCACGGTGCGCTTCATCTCGTCGAACAGCGAGACCATTCGCACCAACTCGTTCATCACCAGCTTCGCGGCCGACTATCGTGGCAAGGTCGTGCTCGACGCGCTCGCGCGTCTCGACGGCAGCTCGCTGTTCGGTCCCGAAGAGCAGGAGAACTGGTTCTACCGCGTCAGCGGTGCGTACCGCCTGTCCGAAGAGTCGTGGTTCCCGCTGCAGAACATCTTCAGCGAGTTCAAGATCCGTGCGTCGCAGGGTACGGCCGGCGGCCGTCCCGACTTCA
Source organism: Gemmatimonas sp. UBA7669 (assembly GCF_002483225.1). NCBI lineage: Bacteria > Pseudomonadati > Gemmatimonadota > Gemmatimonadia > Gemmatimonadales > Gemmatimonadaceae > Gemmatimonas > Gemmatimonas sp. UBA7669. Next base: position 18,408 of record NZ_DLHL01000002.1, read on the forward strand.
ACGATCAGTACGAGACGTACAACTTCGTGGAAGGCGGCGGTCTCGTGAAGGCAAATCTCGGCAATCGCTTCCTCAAGCCCGAGTTCTCCAAGGAAACCGAGATCGGCATCGACGCCATCATCAAGGAGCGCTACTCGCTGCAGATCTCGCGGGCCAAGCAGACCACCACGGATCAGCTCATCCTGATTCCGCTGGCCGGCTACTTCGGTTACGCCAATCAGTGGCAGAACGCGGGTACGGTGACGGGCAACTCGTGGGAAGGCACGTTCGAGGCCCAGCTCATCCGCAAGCCCAACTTCACCTGGCGCGCCGGTATCGTGGCGGATCGCAACCGCAATCAGATCACCGAATTCAATCGCTCCTGCTTCACCACCAACACCATCGCCTTCCGTTGTGCCGGCGAGACGCTGGGCAACATGTACGGCTTCTCGTTCATGCGGAATCCGGCACAGCTGCCGGCGTCGGTCGGTGCGCGCGCGAATGAGTTCCAGGTGAACGACGAGGGCTACCTGGTGTGGGTCGGTGCGGGCAACACCTTCACCGAAGGCGAGACCAAGCGTCTGTGGGGCACCAGCGCCACGATCGGCAACGGCGTGTATCGCTGGGGCCAGCCCATCACCGCGGTGGACTCCACCGGCAGTGCGGCGGTGGTCAAGATCGGCGACGGCAACCCGGACTTCCGCTTCGGCATCTCGAACACCATCGGCTGGCGCAGCCTGCAGGTATTCATGCTGTGGGACGCGCAGGTGGGTGGCGACGTGTACAACCAGACGCGTCAGCGCATGTACCAGTACGGCCGTCACACGGATGTGGACCAGGCGGGCAAGGCGCAGGAGCTCAAGAAGACCACGGACTACTATGTGGCGCTTTATGCCGCCAACAGCCCCACGAATCACTTCGTGGAGGACGCGAGCTTCGTGAAGCTGCGTGAGCTCTCGGTCAAGTATCGGTTGCCGAGCAGCTTCAACGCGGCGCTGGGCCGTTTGGGAGCGAGCCAGGCTTCGCTTTCGCTGATCGGCCGCAACATGCTCACGTTCACCAAGTACAAGGGCTACGATCCGGAAGTGGGAACGGTCCTCAACCGTCTCGACAGCTTCGATTATCCGCGCTATCGCACGGTGACGGGCAGTGTCGAGATCATCTTCTGACCGGCGAGCACACTCCATGACTGTACTCAAGAAACTCGCACTGCCGGTCGGTCTCGCCCTCGTCGCCGCGTCCTGTCAGGACCTCGACGTGGTGAATCCGAACCGGCCCGACGCAGAGCGCGCCACGGCACAGCCGCTCACGACGGAAACCTTCGTCGCTACGTCGTTCCGCACCTGGTGGCCGGTGGCGGGCCACGACGACTATCCGTCGTGGGCCTTCGCGACCATGGCGCGGGAGATCACGTCGGGCTTTGCCGACTTCGGCCAATTGGAGCTTTCGGCAGAGCCGCGATCGAGCTGGAACAACAGCCCGGTCAACGTTCGCCGCAACGTGAACGAACTGCCCTGGTATCAGTTGTATCGTACGATCTCGTCGGTCAACGACGTGGTGGGCGCAGTGAATCGTGGGCTGGTGATCGAGAACGCCACGCGCACCGCGCGCGCCAAGGCCATGGGCAAGCTGATGCAGGGCCTGTCCTACGGTCACGTGGCGTTCTACTTCGACAAGGGCCCGATCATCGACGAGTTCACGCAGCTCGACACGGTGCGGACGCCGCAGTTCGCGGACTACAAGGCCATTGGCGAGTACGCCATCAAGCAGCTTGACTCGGCCATCGCCATTGCCAACGCCAACCCCACCATGACCTTCCCGGTGGATGCGTGGCTGTTTCAGGCGATGAACCGCGACCAGTTTGTGCGCTTCGCCAACTCGTACGCAGCGCGCATTCTGGTATACAACGCGCGCTCACGCACCGAACGTGCGGCGGTGAACTGGGCCGAGGTCATTCGTCGTGTCGATGCGGGCATCACAGCCGATTACGCCCCCATCGCGCAGCCCGACATTCTGTTCGATGACTGGAAGCGTCTGGTGGCGCGTCTGCGCACGGCTGGCCGCCCGTCCGACTTCGGCCGTCCGAGCTACTGGCTCGTTGGTCCGGCCGATTCCAGCAATGGTTGGGTGAACTGGGTGGCAACGGCCAACGACAATCGTCAGCCGTTCCAGATGCGTACAAAGGACCGACGCATTCAGGGCGCTGGTGGGCCTGCCACGCCTGGCAAGTACATCGGGTACAACCTCAACAACATCTTTGCCGCCGACCGCGGTTCGTATCGCTGGTCGCACTACTACTATCTGCGTGCGGGCACGGACCTGACGTGGCAGACCGGTGCGCAGGTAGCGATGACGGTGGCCGAGATGGACCTGCTCAAGGCGGAAGCACTCATTCGTCTGGGCCGCGCAGCGGAAGCGGTGCCGCTCATCAACAAGACCCGAGTGGCTAACGGACAACTGCCGCCGGTTACGCTCGACGGTCCGCCCAACGAGCCAGGCTGCGTGCCGCGCAAGGAAAGCGGTGCCTGCGGCAGCTTGTGGGATGCGCTCCGCTACGAAAAGAGCATCGAGGGTGTTGGTGTGAACGGCGTCATTGCCTTCCTCGACGCTCGTGGTTGGCAGACGTTGCCCGAGAACACGCCAGTGCAGTTCCCCATCCCGGGTCGTGAGTTGGCCACGCTGCAGTTGCCGCTGTACACGTTCGGTGGGCCGGGCGGCCAGAGCTCGGCGCCGGCGCGGGATCCGGAGCGGTGCCCGGTGTCGGGGTTGGCGCGTTGCCCGTGATTCTCTCGAGGATCGTTGAACAGAAGGTGTGAGGATCTGAGGATCTGAGGAAAAGAGGGCGGGCCCGGTGGACACTTCAACATCGAGTGTCCGCCGGGCCCGCTCTCCTATCCTCGGATCCTCAGATCCTCACACCTTCTGTTCAACGGACCAGCGGATTAGCGGATCACAGCCCGAGCCGTCTCCACGACCTTGTCCGCCGTGATGCCGTACTTCTCGTAGAGCACCTGGTACGGCGCGCTGGCGCCAAAGGTCTCAATGCCCACCACCGCGCCGGTGTCGCCCACCCAGCGATACCAGCTCATGGGATGCGCGGCTTCCACCGCCACGCGCGGCACGCCGGCCGGCAACACATGGTTGCGGTACTCCACGGGCTGCTGCGCAAAGAGCTCGAGGCTCGCGCAGCTCACCACGCGGGCATGCACACCATGACCCGAGAGCTTCTCGCGCGCGGCCAGCGCGATTTCCACCTCGGAGCCGCTGGCCATCAGCACTACGTTGGGCACGTGACCCGCAGCATCGGCCACGATGTACGCGCCCTGCTTGACGCCGCTGCGCGCGCGCGCGGGCTCACCGAAGTACGAGAGCTTCTGACGCGTGAGCACGATGGCGCTGGGGCCCGAGCGATGATGCAGCGCCGTGCGCCAGGCTTCGCTGACTTCATCGGCGTCAGCCGGACGCAGTACGAGCAGATTGGGAATGCAGCGCAGGGCCGTGAGGTGCTCCACCGGCTGGTGCGTGGGGCCGTCTTCGCCGAGTCCGATGGAGTCGTGCGTGAACACGTAGATGGCCTGCACGCCCATGAGTCCCGCGAGACGAATGGCGGGGCGCATGTAGTCGCTGAACACGAGGAAGGTGCCGCCGTATGGCACCACGCCACCGTGCAGTCCCATGCCATTCATGATGGCGCCCATGGCGTGTTCGCGAATGCCGAAATGGAAGTTGCGGCCTTCGGGAGTGGCAGCACCGAACGCCGGCGCCCCCTTCACCATGGTGAGGTTGGAGCCCGTGAGATCGGCGCTGCCGCCGATGAGTTCGGGCACCACCGGCGCAATGGCGTTGAGCACCACGCCACTGGCCGCGCGACTGGCCACGTTGCCACTCTTGGCATCAAACGTGGGGAAGGACGCGTCGAGCGTCGCCGGCAGTTCACCGCGCATGCGGCGCTCGAACTCGGCGGCCAGCTCGGGATGCGCCGCGCGGTACGCCGCAAAGCGCGTCTGCCACTCCGTGTGTGAGGCGGCGCGCTCGGCGACTCGCTCGCGCCAGTGCGCGGCTGCCACCTCGGGCACGAAGAACGGCTCGCTGCTCGGCCAGCCGTAGGCCGCCTTGGTCAGCGCAATTTCGTCCTTGCCCAAGGGCTCACCGTGTGCCTTGGCTGTGTCCTGCCGGTTGGGCGAACCAAAGCCGATGTGCGTCTTGGTGATGATGAGCGTGGGGCGCTGCGTGTCGGCCTTGGCCTCGGCAATGGCGGCGTCGATGGCGGCCAAATCGTTGACGTCGGCCACATGCAGCACCTGCCAGCCGTAGGCCGCAAATCGCTGCGCGGCATCGTCGCTGCAGGTGAGGGCGGTGCTGCCGTCGATGGTGATGCCATTGTCGTCAAAGAAACCGATCAGCTTGCCGAGCTTGAGATGCCCGGCATAGCTGGCCGCTTCGTGCGAGATGCCTTCCATGAGGCAGCCGTCGCCCGCGACGAAATACGTGTAGTGATCGACGACGGTGTGCCCAGGCCGATTGAACGTGGCCGCGAGATGCGCCTCGGCCACCGCGAAGCCCACCGCATTGGCCACACCCTGACCCAGCGGACCGGTGGTGGTTTCCACGCCCTTGGTGTGGTGCACCTCGGGGTGTCCGGGCGTGAGACTCTCCCACTGGCGGAAGTTGCGCAGCTCATCGAGCGGCAGCGGGTAGCCGGACAGATGCAGCGTGCCATAGAGCAGCATGGACGCGTGGCCCACCGACAAAACGAAACGATCCCGATCGACCCAATCAGGGGCGGCGGGATCGTGTCGCAGGTGCGCGGCGTACAGGGCATAGGCCAGCGGCGCCAGCGCCATGGGGGTGCCAGGGTGGCCGGACTCGGCCGCCTGCACCGCATCCATGGCGAGGGTGCGTACGGTATCGATGGCGAGACGCACGGTCTCGGGAAGAGCAGCGGTCGAACCTGCGGTGGCAGCCGCAGAGGGTGACGCAGCGGACACGAAACACTCCGTTGGGGTCGGGCAGTGGGCGGGCGCGCCCGTCAACGGCGCGCCACAGCCCGTGAATCTAGCCGATCCCCGTCCTCAGCGCGCGAGATAGTGCGTACGCGTGAGCTCCAGGTGGTGCGCCTGATGTCCGGCGATCATCCACACGAGTGCGCGTGCGCTTACTTCACGTCCGCTGGCCGTGCCAACCTGCAGGGCGGCCGCCTCATCCAATGAGGCAACCAACGCCACGGTGGCCGCCCGCACGGCATCCAGTTCGGCCAGTACATCGGCGAGGCTGCGCCGATTTGCGCGACTCTCCGGCACCCACTCGTCCTGCTCGAAGCCTGGCAATGGCGTGCGATCGCCACGGGCAATGCGCATGAGCCGATAGGCGAACACACGTTCGGTGTCGCTCACGTGCACGATGGATTCGGCCAGCGTCCACTTGCCCGGCGCGTAGGCGTACTGGGCACGCGACGGTGGCGCCGCATCGAGCAGCGCATGCCATGCGGCGGGCTGCGCCTTCAGCAATGCGACGATGTCATGGTGACCACCCGCCTCGATGCTGGTGGCTGCAGCGGCGATGTACTTCTCGAAATACGGGGCACATTCCCCTTCGGCAGGACGATCGATGCGCATGGCAGTGGTGCTGAAAGCGGCGTGAGGGGGGCGAAGCCTCAGAACCCGAGACCGACGATCACCGAGAATCCGCGATTCTTCGGCGTCAGCGTCGATGGGGCATCCTTGGCGATGGTGGTGAGTCCCTGATTGTAGCGCAATTGCACGAACACCGAGCGGCCCATGAGCGAACCGGCCAGCCCGGCTCCGGCGCTTGCCCCGACGTCCGTCTTTGAAAACGGATCCTCTGTGCTGCCTTCGCCTTCTTCGTCGAGGTCGCCGCTGTCACAGTCGGTATTGAGATTGGTGCCCGACAACCCGATCGACACCTTGCAGCTCGTACGCAGCGCGACGGTCGGGCCGGCGGTCAGAAACGGACGCCAGTTACCTGAGCCCAGGTCGAGACGCAGCAGCACCGGCACTTCGAGGTAGCCGAACTTCACGCCCAGCTCGGCCGATTCATTCGCCAGCTCTGTCGAAGTGACTTCGAGCTTGCCGCCCTTCTGGATGTAGTGCAGCTCGGGCTGCAGCGAGAGCGCGCCCTTGAGCGGCAGTCGCGCAAAGAAGGCGGCCTGCGCGCCCACACGGTTCTTGTTCGACAACTGCGTGCCCAATTCGCCGGCAAAATCGCCATCGAGGTCGCTGATGGACGTGATGGACGCGCCGGCCAGCACGCCGTAGCGCGACTCGGCCCGCGGAAAGCCCTGGGCCGCCGCCGTCGACGACGGCATGGTGGCTGCAAGCAGCATGAGGGCGCTGGCAAGCGGCGTGAACGCCGCGCGCGTGGAACGCGAATTCGAAGTCAGCATCAGATCCTCCTGGGATCATGTCGGGAGTAACGCCCCCGGCAATCCCGATGAGAATCAGAAACCGAGGGCGGACAACAGCTCGGGCAGGCGTGCGATATCCGGTACGCTGCCCTGCGCAAGACGCGGCGATCCACCACCGCGACCACCAACTGCCTGCAGAGCGGCCTTGAGGCTCGCTCCCGCATCGACGGCACTGTCGGCGGCGGTGGCGAGGAGTACCCCACCGGTTGTGCGACTTGTCACCAGCATCACGCCGTGACCGAGCGCGACGCAGGCCTGTGCCAGCGCCTCAGCGTCCTTCACCGGACCATCGACCTCGTGACGCAGGCGACGAATGCCCGAGGCATCGGGCGCCGTCTGCTGCCAGAGCGCCTGGGCCTCGTATTGAGCAAGCGTCTTTCGGAGCCGGCGGATTTCAGCATCCTGTTCCGCGAGTCGCTCGAGTTGTCGCGGTACAAGCACGGGCAAGTCCTCCGGCGCCGCCGACAGCGGGCGGGCGGTGCGAGCCAGCAACTCGGCGTCGGCCCGCGCCCGGTTCACTGCTCGTTCACCACACACGTACTCGATGCGGGTGTGTCCGCGCGTCTTCTCCGCACCGCGCAGCAGCAGCATGCCCAGCTCGCCCGTGCGCGACACGTGCGTACCACCGCAGGCACTGCGATCAAGGCCTTCGATACTGACAATGCGCAGCACACCGTCGCGATCACTCGCCTTGCGCAGGCCGCTCACGGTGGCGGCGTCTTCATAGCTCACCGTCACCGGGTGGTTGGCGACGATGGCCTCATTGACCTCCCGTTCGATGCGTGTCAGTTGTGCCGACGACAGACCTTCGACGCCACTCACATCGACGGTGCTGGTGACATCACCGAAATGCACACTGACGGTGGGCCATCCGTAGCGGTCGCTGAGCAGGGCGGACAGGAGATGCTGGGCCGTGTGCTGCTGCATGAAGTCCTGACGTCTCGCGCTGTCCACCTGACCCACGACCATGGCGCCGACCGGCAGGCCGATGGGCTCGGCGAGACAGTGCGCCACCCGCTCGTCCTCATCCACCACGTCCACCACGGCGATGTCCGCCAGCAGCCCGGTGTCGTGCGGCTGTCCGCCCGAGGTGGGGTAGAAGGCGCTGCGATCGAGGTACACGCGGCGCCCGCTGTCACCAAGGGCGACAATGGTGGCGCTGAAGCGCCTGAGCGCTGCGTCGTCGTAATAGAGCCGTTGCGTGCCGGAAGCGTCGGACATGGGCGAGGTCACAAGGAAAGGTTAACCCGGACTGTCGGACGAATGCGTGGCCCGCGGTATCTTTGCAAGATGACGAGTCCTGCGCGATGGTCCACGGTCGGTGCTGACCGCAGCCGACGAACCCTCAGGTGGCTGCTGGTCAGCGCGCCGCTGCTCAGCGCGCCGCTGGTCGCGACGGCCTGCCTGCCGCCCGCGCGGTCGGCGGAGGTGGCCGCGCCCGGCCCGGTGGTGCGTGAAGTGCCGGCCATCAGGCCGGTTGTGGCACTGCCGCCGGCACCTGCTGATCCGGAGCCCGATGCCGCCGCGTCCGACTCCGCCGGTACGTCGCGGCTGATGCGTCTGGCCTGGGTGTGGCACCTGGCGTCGCTGCATCATCCGGCCGTGGCCGTGCGTGGTGCCCCGCTCGATTCCGCCTTCATTCGGGCGGTCACCCTGGTGCGTCGCGCCGATACGCCAGAGGCACTGGCGTTGGCGTATCAGCGCTTCGTGGGTGCGCTGCAGGATCCGCTCTCTCGCGTTGAAACGGCCGATGACGCAGAAGACCGCCGCCCGCTCACGCGCGTGGATGTTGTAAACGTCGAGCAAACCGCCGACAGCATTCTCGTGCTGCAGGTCCCGACGGCGTCGGTGTATGCCGAAGCCGCTGACGTAGGCTTGCGCACGGCGCTCCAGGCCGTGCCTTCGCGCGTCGTGCTCGACTTGCGCGCCGCGGCGGGCCGCACCCTGCTGGACAGCGTGGACGCGTTCTTTGCGCGCACCCAGTTGGTGGAGCGGCTGGCGTCGGTGCCCTTCACCGAAAGCAGTGTGCGTGTGCGGCGGGTCGGCGGCGCACGCGAGGTTGCCGGCGCCTGGCAGTTCGACGACGCCTGGGTGCTGCGCGACGGCCGACTCATTCTGCCGCAGGACACGAGCACGCGGCACGTGGTCGTGCTGGCCAATACACAGACCGTCCTGCCACGTGCCGTGCTGGGTCTGGTGGCCAGCGGACGCGCGACGCTCGTTGCGGAAGACGGGCTGCGTGACGACGCGCTCGTGCCCAGTGTGGTGATTCCACTCCGTGAGGGCCTGCAGCTCCGGCTGCGTACCGGTGAGTTGCTGCACGCGGACGGCAGCAGTGATCTGCGTGCCGACACCGTGGTGTCCGGGCCCACGCCAACCGACAGCAATCCGGCCCGTCGCGTTGCGCTCGAGATGCTGCGCACGCAGCGCTATGTCCGCGCGTCGCGTCTGCCGGTGGTGCGGGCGCCGGCGCAGCTGCCGGGCTACTACGACCGTGACCCGTATCCCTTCATGGGAGCGCGCGTCCTGGCCGGTGCGCGTCTCTGGAGCAGCATGCGGGCGCGTCACGCGCACCGTGACTTGTACGATGATGACGCGGACGCGGTGTTCGAGCGCGCGCTGCCGCGATTGGAATCGGCGCGGCATGCGGTGGAGTACGCGGCCACCGTGCGAGCCCTGGTGGGGTCGTTCGATGATGCGCAGGTGCGCGTGACCGGAGCGACCATGGACAGCACCCGCGGTGTGGCGGCGCTGCCGTTTCGCGTCCAGTGGGTGGAAGGGCGCGCGATCATTCGTGATCTGGTGCGCGATTCGGTGACACGCGCACTCGGGCTCGAGGTGGGGCAGGAACTCACGGCTGTGGACGGCTATCCGTTGCCGTCGTGGCTCATCGATCATCAGCGCGATGTGTCTGCACCCAACGAGTGGACACGTCAGCGTCTGCTGATGGCACAGCTGCCCTTCGGGCCTCCCGGCAACTCGCTGGTGCGCATTCGTGAGGCGACGGGAAGAGAACGGCAGCTGGCCGTACCGCGCACACTGGCCTATCCGGCGCTGCTCGCGCAGGTGGAGCGCCCGCAGCAGGCCGCCGCCATGGTGCTGCCAAACGGTGTGGCCTATCTCGACGTGAATCGCCTCACCGACCAGACGGTGGATGATGCCATTGCGCGGCATCGTGGCGCGCGCGCATGGATTGTGGATCTGCGTGGTGCACTGGCCGACAGCAGTGTGGTGGGTGCGCGCATGCTGGCGGCGCTGCGCACACGGCCGGTGGCAGTCACCGCGGTCGAACTGCATCGCTATCAGTCGTCGCCCTGTCTCGCTCTCACGCTACGTGAAGCCGCGGCGCAGTGTCCCGACGAGCGTGAAACGCGCGCTCGTGTGTCGCGCGGTGATACCAGTGGTCATTTTTCTGGACGCATCGTGGCACTCGTGGATGAGCGCACGAGCGGCGCGATGGAGCGGCTCGCGCTGGCGCTCGAAGGGGCGGCGGAGGTGACGTTCATGGGCAGCGCGAGCTCCGGTTCGCCGGCGGAGGCGGTGCAGGTGCCGCTGCCCGGCAACCTGGTGCTCGAAGTTCCGGCGCATGAACTGCGCCGCATTGACCAGTCCACGTGGCAGCGTGTGGGCATCACGCCGGTGGTGGACGCGCGGCTGACCGTGCGCGCAGTGCGCAGCGGCGTGGATGATGTGATCGAGCGGGCGCAGCAGTGGCTGGTGCAGCAGCTCGATGGCCCGACACGACGTCGCCGCTGAACCGCATGGCTGCTCAGCGTGGTGATGTGACGCTGCCGATTGACGAAGCGTTGCCGGCGCTGCACGCCGCGCTGACTGCGCGGGCGGCCGCAGTGCTCGAGGCGCCGCCAGGTGCGGGAAAAACCACGCGGGTTCCGCCGTCGCTGCTTGATGCGCCATGGCTTGGCACGCAGCGCGTACTCATGCTCGAGCCTCGGCGACTGGCGGCACGCAGCGCGGCGCATTTCATGGCGCGCGTGCGCGGTGAGTCAGTGGGTGAAACCGTTGGCTACCGCGTGCGCGGTGAGACGCGCGTGTCCGCGCGCACACGTATTGAGGTGGTGACGGAGGGCGTGCTGGCCCGGCTGTTGTCGGCTGATCCGACACTCGAAGGCTACGGGGCGGTGCTGTTCGACGAGTTTCACGAGCGCTCGCTGCAGGCCGACCTCGGACTCGCGCTGGTCTTGGAAACACAGCAGGTGCGCGAGGACCTGCGCCTCGTGGTCATGTCGGCCACGCTGGATGGCGACGCGGTGGCCGGATTGCTCGCCGATCACGCCGGCCCGGCCCCGGTTATTCGCAGTGCAGGCCGCGCGTATCCGGTGGAGACGCAGTACCGTCCGCCGCGTCGCGACGAATGGCTCGACGCGTCGGTGAGCCGTGTGCTGCGGGAGGCACTGGACGCACACGACGGTGACGTGCTGGTGTTTCTGCCCGGCATGAGCGAACAGCAGCGTGTGGCGTCGCGACTTGCGTCGTGGGTGCCGGACACCGTGCAGGTGCATGTGCTGCACGGCAGTTTGTCGCTGGCCGATCAGGATGCGGCGCTGGGCGCGTCGCCGCCCGGCACACGCAAGGTGGTGCTCAGCACCAGCGTGGCGGAAACCAGTCTGACCGTGGAAGGCGTGCGTGTGGTGGTGGATGCCGGCCTGTCGCGCGTGGCCCGTTATGACGCTGCCGCTGGTCTCACGCGCCTGGTCACCACGCGGGTGAGTCGGGCGTCGGCCGATCAGCGACGGGGGCGCGCGGGGCGTGTGGCACCTGGGGTGTGCTATCGCCTCTGGGATGCGCAGGAAGAGCATGGCATGGCGGCGGCCACGCGGCCGGAGATTCTCGATGCCGATCTGTCGTCGCTGGCGCTGGAGTTGGCCGATGCCGGCATTGCCGATCCGTCGCAATTGCGCTGGCTGGATGTGCCACGCGCGGGCGCGTTTGCGCAGGCGCGTGAGCTGCTCCGGGAGCTCGGTGCCCTCGACGTCGGCGGCCGCATCACGGCGCATGGCCGGCAGATGGCCGCGCTGCCGCTGCAGCCGCGTCTCGCGCATCTCGTACTGGTGGCGGCGTCGCGTGGCGCAGGTGAACTGGGGGCGCAGCTCGCGGCGCTGCTCGAGGAGCGCGATGTGCTTCGGGTCGAGGGTCCGGCGCGTGCACCGGCCGATCTCCGGCTCAGGCTCGAGGCGCTGCAGCACGATGAGCGTGAGGTGTCGTTGCATGGTGCGCGGGTGGACCGGGATGCGCTGCGGCGAGTGAGGCAGGCGGGCCGAGAGATTGCGAACAGAACGGCAAACAGCGGAAGCCAACACAACATCGACGTCGGCGTACTCGTCGCCCTCGCATTCCCCGATCGTGTGGCGCAGCGCCGCCCCGGAAGCGACGGCCGCTATCTGTTGCGCAACGGTAGCGGGGCGGTGGTCACGCGCGGTGACGCACTCTTCGACGAGCCGTGGCTGGTCATTGCCGAACTCGATGGGCAACCCCCCGAGTATCGCGTGGCGCGTGCGGTCCCGATTTCACTCGAGGATCTCCGGCTGGAGGTGCGGGATCAGCTGAGCACCGACCGTGGTGTGGACTGGGATGAGCGCACGCGCAGTGTGAAGGCCGTGCAGCGTGTGCGGCTTGGTGCGATCACCATCGAAGAGAAACCGCTGCGTGAGGTGGACGCCGAGCAGGTTCGTGCGCTCTGGATTTCACAGCTCACCAGGAGCGGTGCATCCGCCTGGCCATGGAGCGAGAGCGCCACACGTTTGCGGGAACGGCTCGCCTTTCTGCATCACTTCGACCGCACGTGGCCCGACGTCTCCGACGACGCGCTGGTGAACACGCTGGATGAGTGGCTCGGCCCGCATCTCGACCGACTGCGCAACTGGACGCAGCTCGAACAACTACCGTGGCACGACGCCCTCTCCACACTCATCTCCTGGGACCGGCGTGCGGCGCTCGATCGGCTGGCGCCCACCCATCTCGAGGTGCCAAGCGGGTCACGCATTGCTGTGAACTACAGTAGCCCCGACGCGCCGGTGCTGGCTGTGAAGCTGCAGGAAGTCTTTGGGTGGACGAGCACGCCCATGCTGCTCGACGGGCGCGTGCCGGTCACGCTGCACTTGCTTTCACCCGCGCAACGCCCGGTGCAGGTCACGCGCGACCTCGCCGGCTTCTGGCGCACGGGCTACTTCGAGGTGCGCAAGGATCTGCGTGGACGCTATCCGCGTCACCCCTGGCCGGATGATCCACTGACCGCAGAAGCCACGCGGCGCGCCAAGCCGCGTGGCACCTGAGACCGAACGAGCCGCTTACGCCAATGCCGCCGGCAACTCGGCCACGAACTGTCGCATCTCGTCTGGCGTCCCGATGGAAACACGGCACCAGTCCGTGTACGGCGGAAACGCGCGTCCAATGAGAAAGCCCTTGCCCTCGAAGTGACGCTGGAGTTGCTGCACCGGCTTGCCACTCTGGAAGAACACGAAGTTGGTTTGCGACGGCGCCGCCTTCTTGCCCAGTCGCGCCAGCGTGTCGAGCAGCAGCTTGCGTCCCTCGGCGTTCTTCTGCTTCACAAACGTCTGATACTCCACGTCGAGCAGGGACGCGTTGGCGGCGTGCAGGCCAAACACGTTCGCGTCGCCGGTGACGTACTGCTGCAGACGCGCAATGATGTCAGGACGCGCGACGGCAAACCCCACACGCAGTCCTGCCAGGCCGTGAATCTTGCTGGCGGTGCGCGACACGATCACCTGTTCGCCCTTGAGCACCAGATCCACCATGCTCTTGTATCCCGGCGCATCAACGAAGTCGAAGTAGGCTTCGTCCACGATGACCGGTGTGCGCCGCGCCACATTGGACACGAACTCACGCAAGGCCTTGTCGTCGGCAAGGTTTGACGTGGGGTTGTTGGGATTGCACACAAACACGAGTTTCGTGCCGCTGCCGATCTTCGCGTCCATCGTGTAGAGATCGTGATCGAGATGCTGATCGAGCGGTACCTTGTGCACGGTGGCGCGCAGTGTCTCGCCCCAGCGCGGCAGGTCTTCGAACGTGGGCCAGGGCGCCACGATCTCGCCGCCTTCGAGCGCATAGGCCATGGCCAGAATACCCAGCACCTCGCTCGAGCCCTGCGTGACCAGCACATGATCCTCGGGCACCCCCACATGCTGCGCGAACGTGCGGCGAATCTCCTGACGAATGGGTGGCATGTACCAGGTGTGCTGCGCCCAGGAGCCCATGAGCGCGTCCTTGGCCTTGGGTGACATGCCGAAGGGGTTCTCGTTGAACGAGAGGCGAATGGGGCCCGCGGCGCGACGCGCCGTGGTGGCATCGCGCTCGAGCTGCGCCAGCATGTCCGGGTAGGACACGTTCCCCAGCACCCGCGCCATGTCGGCGGCGGGCAGCAACCCGGGCAAAGCGGCGGTGGCGCCTAGACCGAGACCGGTGGTGCGCAGCCACGCGCGGCGGGAGAGTGCGGACATGTGAGCCTCGACGGGCGGTGGAAGGGAGGGGGCAGGCAAGGTCGCGCCGTAGCCTTGATTCTGCGTCGGCCCACACGAAATGGCGACTATCTTGCGCCATGACTTCTGGCCGCTGGCTGCTGACGCTGCTTTCGTTTGCCCTGATGCTGGGCGCGTCGGCCTGGGTGGTGTGGCCCCACTGGCCAGCGGACGGCATGCCGTGGCTGGCCTGGCCGGTGCACGCGGTGGCCTTGGCAACAGTCACCGCGGAACTGCTGACTCGCGCGTTCAAGATCCAGGCTTCGGCCCGCGCCTGCGGAATCGCGCTGCGTTTCATCACCGCGCTCCGGGTGTGTCTGGCGGGTGATTTTGCCGCCGCCATTACGCCAGCGCGATCGGGTGCGGAGCCGGCCCGCTATCTGGTGCTCGCGGAAAGCGGCACGGGTCCGGCCGAGCGGGTGCTGGTGCTCTTTCTCGAACTCTTTCTCGAGATGTGGAGTTTGCTGCTGGTATGCTCGGCGCTCGCGGTCGTGTTTCACGGCCGCGGGGCGTCGGCGGCTGGCCTGGCTGCGTTGGTGGGTGGCTACAGCTCGCTGGTATTGACGCTGGGCGCGGTGGGTTGGGTACTGTCACAACACCACGCGCGCGGACCGGTACCGGACTGGGCGGTGAGACTGCGGGTGTCGCCCGGCGGCTGGCGCGCGGTGCAGCGGCTGCTTCGTGGGCTGCGCCGTTCGGTGTTGGCCCTCCGGCACGCGCATCCTGGGCACATGGCGTTGGCCCTGGGTGGGTCGGTGCTGCACGTGCTGGGCAAGGTGGCCACGCTGCCGCTTCTGGTGTTCCTGTCGGCGCCGGACTTTCCGGTCACGCTCGAGAACCTGGCGCCGCTGGTGCTTTGGCCCTTGGCGCTGTTTTACGGCGGGGTGGTGGTACCGGCTCCGGGCGGTGGTGGATTCATCGAGGGGGCCTTTGCGACGGTTTTGCGGGACGCCATTCCATCGGCCGTGTTTGTGTCGTCGCTGCTCTGGTGGCGGTTCTACACGTTCTATCTGTACGTGCTGGTGGGCGGTCTCACAGCCGGCAGCGTCGTTGTGCGTTCGCTCAAATCAGGTCACAATCAGGACAGTTAAGGAACACGTGGGGAACACTCAGGGCACTTTGCACGATACGCCAGCTGCCACCCGTTTTCAGCTGATCGCCGGATTCCTCATCATTTACGTGGTGTGGGGTTCGACCTATCTGGCCATAAAGTGGGGGGTGGAAACAATTCCACCATTCTTTATGGGTGCCCTGCGCTTCCTGGTAGCTGGTGCGGCCCTGTATGGGTGGAACCGTTTGCGAGGGGCCGCAGCGCCCACGCGGGCGCAGTGGCGGGACGCCGCCATCGTGGGCGGCCTCCTGCTCTTTGTCGGCAACGGAGCCGTGTCCTGGGCCAGCCGGCGCGTCAGTTCGGGTCTGGCCTCAGTCCTGGTGGCCACGGTTCCGTTGTGGCTGGTGCTCTGCGAAGCCTGGCAGGGCAAGCGCCCGCGCGTCGCCCAACTGGCTGGTGTGGTGGTGGGCCTCGTGGGTGTGGGGCTGCTGGTCATGCCGACCGGCAGCGCGGGGCTCACGGCCGTCGATCCAATCGGCGCCGTGGCGCTCACCATGGGCTCGCTGTCCTGGACCATTGGTTCGCTCTATTCCCGCACGGCGCAGCAGGCCAAGCCGGCCTCCATGGCCATTGCCATGCAGATGCTCACCGGGGGCGCGCTGCTGATCGTGCTGTCGCTGGCGCTGGGTGACTGGCAGCGGGTCAGTTTCGATACGGTGTCGACTCGCTCCGCACTATCGCTCCTCTATCTCGTCATCTTCGGATCACTTGTAGGTTTCTCCACCTACATGTGGCTGCTCAAGGTAGCCAGCCCCACCGCCGTCGGGACCTATGCCTATGTCAATCCGGTGGTGGCCGTGCTGCTGGGCGTGGCGCTCGGCGGTGAACGCCTGCCCGCCTCGGCCTGGGTAGCCATGTCCGTCATTGTGGGGGGCGTGGCGCTGGTGAGCCTCGTGGATAGCCGCCGAAATGCCCGCAAGGTCACGGCCTGACCTGGTGATACAGACTGACACGCCGGCAGTGGTCTGAATCCCGCCGCTGCGCTCCGCGTACGGATCACTAACCCTCACGTATGGAGTCGGTTCGGTGCGCACCCACATCAAGGTCGTCGGCCTCGTCAATCTGCTCTACAGCGCCATTGGTCTCCTGATGGCGGCCGGTGCCCTGTTTGGCGGCCTCTTCAGCTCGCTCGCCACGCTCAACCCCGTGGTCATGGTGGTGGGCACGGTCACCAGCGCGGTCGTCGCGGTAATCATCGGAGTCATCAGTCTCTTCGGGCTGCTGGCTGGTCTGGCCCTGCTCAACCACCAGAATTGGGCGCGGTGGGTCATCCTGTTTGTTTCGGTGCTGCGCCTGTTCCGCTGGCCCTTCGGTACGCTGTTCGGCGGCTACAGCATCTGGGTGCTGACGCACCGGGAAACGCGGGACATCTTCGCGGCCAACAGTCGGTAACGGAATCCGCGGGTCCCCAGGCTCTGGCGGCCCTGCGTGGCGGACGGCAATGTCTCCACATGGCCACCCCGCCGCCTGATTCGCTGACCACCAGGTTGCCCCGAGTGGGCAATGCACCCGTCCCGCCTCCGACCACGTCGGATGGCGGGATTTGTGCTGCCGGGGGGCCATTCCTCTCCAATGCTGAGCGACAGGCGCTCGACGTGCTGGCAGGGGCCGTTCTGCGCGGCGCGCCCGCGGCTGGCACGGCGCTCCCAGGTGTTGCCGAGCGAGTAGACGCACGACTCCACACGCTGCCTGAGGACAAGCGTCGTCAGGTCGGACAGGCCATCCGTTTGCTGGCGTCTCCAATGGGCGGCCTGCTGGCCGGCCAGAGACCCGTGGCGTTCGCCGCGCTGGCCCCGGAGGCGCAGGCGGAGCGGCTGGGCCGCTGGGTCGAGTCGCCCATCGGTGTGGTGCGCTCGGCGGTGCAGACGCTGCGGCGCCTGGTGATGGCGGTGCACTACGCCGACCCGGTGGTGTCACGGGCCATCGGATATGCGGGGCCCGAAGCGTCGCCTCGGGTACTGGTTGACGTTGGCACGCCACGTGCCGGCGAGCGTGGCGCATGGAGTGCCATGCCGGAGCGCTTCGACGTGGACCCGTCCACGCCCACGGGCCGCGTCGCCGCTGATGTCGTGGTGATTGGCACCGGCGCGGGCGGCGCGGTGGCGGCGGCGCGGCTGGCCGAGGCGGGCTATCGGGTGGTCATGCTCGAGGCGGGGGCCTGGCACCGTCGCGAGGATTTTGACGACAACGAAGCGCGGCAGATCGAGCGGCTGTATGCAGACGGCGGCCTGCGCACGACGGACGATGCAGCCATTGCACTCGTGCAGGGCGAGGCAGTCGGCGGATCGACGCTGGTCAACTGGATGATCATGCTGCGCACGCCGGAATTCGTGCTGGCTGAGTGGGCGTCGCATCACGGTATCACCGGCATGAGTCCGTCGGACATGGCACCGGTTTTTGCACGCATCGAGCGTGAGGTGCATGCGAGTCTGGTGCCGGATGCCGCGCATTCGGTCAACAACGCAAAATTGCTGGCGGGCGCACAGGCGCTGGGCTGGCGGGCGCGCGCCGGACAACTGAATGTGGTTGGCTGCCAGCGCTGCGGCTGCTGTGGCATCGGGTGTCGCCATGGCGCCAAACAATCGGCAGACGTCACGTATGTCCCGCGCGCGCTCGCCGCCGGCGCCACTCTCTTCACGTCTTCGCGGGCACTGCGTATCGAAGTGCTCGAGCGCGATCCCGGCCTCAACCAGCAGGGCACGCCACCACTCAAGCGTGTGGTGGCCACACGCCGTCACGCCAATGGGCGGGTGAGCACGCTGCATGTGGAGGCGCCACTCGTGGTGTGCGCGGCCGGCGCCATCGAAACACCGGTGCTGTTGCAGCAGTCCGGCCTGGGCGGTGATGCCGTGGGGCAGTGGCTGCGTCTCCATCCCACCACGGCAGTCTACGCGCACTACGACGAGGAAGTCGTGGCCAGCGCGGGCATTCCCCTCAGCACCGTGTGCGACGAATTCCTGCAGTGGCAGCAGACGGACTACGGCTTCTGGATTGAGACGCCGCCCATGTTGCCCAGCTTCACGGCGGCGGCTCTGCCCGATTTCGGTGAAGCGCATGCCCGCTGCATGGCGCGCTACCGAAACCTTGGGGTAACCATCGGGCTCACCCGCGATGGTGCCGCCCGTGCGCAATCAAGCGGCCAGGTGTCGGTTACCAGACGCGGCACGCGGTCCATTCGGTATCGTCTGAGCCGCGAAGATGCCGCGCGCGTGTCGGCGTCCATCCAGGCCATGGCCCGATTGCATCTCGCGGCCGGCGCCCGGGAAGTGGGCAGCATGCACAGCGTGCCGCGCGTCGTGCGCCACGAGCGGGACCTTGGCGCACTTGCAGGGGGCATACACCCCAACGGGCTCGCCCTCTTTTCGGCGCATGTCAACGGAACCTGCCGCATGGGAACGGCGCGTCACACCTCGGCCACGACCCCGGATGGAGAGCGACATGGGGTGCGCGGTGTGTACATTACCGATGGTTCCGTGCTGCCAACGGCGCTCGGGGTCAATCCACAGGAAACGATCATGGCCGTGGCGTCGGTGCTGGCCGAACGTGTGGCCGCGCGCCACGCTGGCCTGTTGCGCGCCTGACTCCTCCACTCGCACTCCCGGGCCCATGAGCAAGGGTGACAAGAAACGCCGCCGAGCGCTGGACGCCTACGGGGCACTGCAACGTGTGGCGACCCTCTCGGCCTCGCATGTCGAGGTGGCGACCCACGCGTTTGGCCTCTCGGCTTCGCAATTCGGCGTGCTGGAGACGCTGCAACAGCGCGGGCCGGTGCACCAGCAGGAGCTGGCCGAGGCACTCGCGCGCAGCAAGGCACAAATGACGGCCATCATCGACGCGCTCGAAGGCCGTGGCCTCGTGCGTCGCGAACGTCATGCGGTCGATCGTCGTTTCATCACCGTGTATCTCACGGAGGCCGGCCACGTGCTGCTGGCTGACGTCGGCCCCGTGCGTACCGAGGCCATTGTGAGCCTCATGCGCGAGTTGAGCGGGGAGCAGAAAACCCGCCTCACGCGTCTGTGTCGTCGCCTCATCCGTGTGCTCGATCCCGGCAGTGATGATGCGGCCGATGCCGATCGGGACACGGAAGACGCCGAGTCGCACAGTGATGTCGACGCGCCGACCGCTCCGCACACGTCCGCCAGCACTGCCGAGGCCGAGCACGTAGCCTGAGCAGCGCCCTGGGCAGTATCCCCGCCTGATTCTTTCTTCGTTTCGACCTCTCCCACCTCGCATGGCCGGCCGCCACTTCCTGCAGATTCCCGGGCCAACGCCCGTCCCCGACCGTCTCCAGCGGGCGATGCATCGCCAGATGGAAGACCATCGGTCGTCGACCTTTCCGGCCTTCACGCGCTCCATTCTGTCACGACTGCCGCAGGTCGTGCATCAGACGCGAGGCGAGGCGTTCGTGTTTCCCGCCACCGGCTCGGCCATGTGGGAAGCGGCGCTGGTCAACACGATCAACCCGGGTGGACGTCTGCTGGCGCCGCGCTTCGGTCAGTTCTCGCACCTCTTCATTCAGACGGCCCGCAACCTGGGCTATCAGGTGGAAGTGCTCGAGGAGCCGTGGGGCGAGGCGGCTGATCCATCGCGCATTGAAGCGGCCCTGGTTGCCGACCGCGCCCACGAGATTCAGGCCGTGCTGCTGGTGCACAACGAAACGGCCACTGGCGTGACCTGTGATGTGGCGGCGGTGCGCGCCGCCATGGACCGCGCGGGACATCCGGCGTTGCTCATGGTGGACGGCGTGAGTTCCATTGCCAGTCTCGACTTCCAGTTCGATCGCTGGGGGGTGGACGCGGCCATCACCGGCTCGCAGAAGGGTTTCATGCTGCCGGCTGGCCTTGGCATTCTGTATCTGAGTGAGAAGGCGCTTGCGCGCGTGGACCAGTGCACCATGCCTCGCGCGTACTTCGACGTGCGCGCCATGCGCGCCAACAACGCGCAAGGATACTTCCCCAGCACGCCGGCGCTGTCGTTGCTGTACGGACTCGACGAGGCCCTCACCATGTTGCTGGACGAAGGCATGGCCAACGTGGCGGCGCGGCATGCGCGGCTCGCGTCGGGTGTGCGCGCGGCGGTGCACGCCTGGGGTCTTCGCAGTTGTGCCAGGCGTCCCGAGATTGCCAGCAATTCGCTCACGGCCGTGATGGTGCCCGAAGGATACGACGCGCGGCGCGTCATCGAAATTGCGTTCAGCCGCTATGACATCGCTCTGGGTTCAGGCCTCGCAGAGCTGGCGGGCAAGGTGTTTCGCATTGGTCACTTGGGCGACATGAACGTGCTCACGCTGGCCGGCGCGCTGGGCGGTGTAGAGATGGCGCTGTACGACGCGGGCATTGACGTGCCGCTGGGCAAGGGCGTTGGTGCGGCGTTGGCTGAGTGGCGGGTGACGGCATGAGCGCGGACAGTCGTTCGCTGCGTGTGGTGGTCACACGCAAGATGCCGGAGGCCGTGGAAGCGGCGGTGGCGGCGCGCTACGACGCGCTGTTCAATCGCACTGACATCGCGCTGACCGCGGAACAGATGGCGCAGGTGCTGCAGCAGGCTGACGTGGTCATCACCACCGTCACCGACAAGTGGCACCCAGGCATCTTCGACACCACCAGCATTCGCACGAAGCTGCTTGCGAATGTGGGTGTGGGCGTGAATCACATCGCGCTCGAGTCGGCACGGCGCGCAGGCATTACCGTTACCAATACGCCCGATGTGGTGACCGATGACACGGCGGATGTGGCCATTGCGCTCATCCTCATGACCATGCGCCGTCTGGGTGAAGGCGAGCGGCATTTGCGCAGTGGTGCGTGGAGCGGATTGCGGCCCACGTTCATGCTGGGTCGTACGCTGCGCGGCAAGACGCTGGGCATCGTGGGCTATGGACGTATCGGTCGTGCCGTGGCGCGCATCGCGCACGAGGCCTTCGGCATGCACATCCTGTGGCACGCGCCGCGTGATCCGCGCATTGACGATCCGGCCACGGCGGGACCTGCCAGCGCTGAACGTGCGGCGACGTTGGAGGAGCTGCTGCAGCGCAGTGATGTGGTATCGCTGCATTGTCCGGCCACACCGGAGACTCGGCATCTCATGAACGCCGAGACTCTGGCACTCATGCCGCCACACGCCTATCTGGTGAACACGGCGCGCGGCGATGTGGTGCACGAAGCGGCGCTGGTGACCGCGCTCAAGGAGCAGCGTATCGCCGGTGCCGGGCTTGACGTCTACGAATTCGAGCCCAGCGTAACGGCGGAGCTCAAGGACATGGAGCAGGTGGTATTGCTGCCCCACCTGGGCAGTGCCACCATCGAGACGCGCACGAACATGGGCATGCGCGCGCTGGCCAACGTGGATGCGTATGTGCGAGGCGAGCGGCCCGGCGATCTGGTGGGCTGATCGTTTCGTGACTTGAGGGGAATGGAATACTGCGAGAGGGAGCGAAGATGTTCATCCCTCTCGCAGAACCCACGCACGCTTGGCTGCTACGGAAGACTATTCCGACGCGATTGATTGGGTCGTTGGCCTGCCCTGCGCCACAAATCGTGATGCAATCCAGCAACCTGCCGCCAGCACGGCGCATGCCGCCGCCGCCCAGCGCTGCCACATGAGTGGCTGAGGTGCCGGGATGAAAGTCGCCAGAAGAACGGCGAAAAACCCGAACGCGTGAGCAAGGCGTTTGACACGCGAAGGCTGGTTCACCACGCCCCGTAGAACGGCATAAGCGAGAAAGAAACCGACAACCGTTACGACCAGCCGCGTGTGATCACTCATGATTCTGATCCCAGTCTCGACCCGCGTTATACTTGCACTCGTTGAGCATGGCACCAGCAACGTTTACGGCAGCAAGCAGCGCTGCGTTCCCAGCAGCGTATGCCTTGATACCAGCCCATCCTATAGGACCCCCTGCAGCAAGCGCAACGATGGACGCGGTTGCGCCCACTGCGAAAGCGCCAACCGACATATTGTAGGCAGTTTGGTGTCCTTGGCACGCTTGCTTGATGTGATTCGAGCGGCCATCCGTATTCGTCTCAAGCTGTTCCCAGTCGGCGTTAACCGCAGCGGCCATAATCTCGACTTCGGCCAGCATGTACTCTGCCTCCGACGCTACGGCGACCGGGTCCCATGTCACAGGCCCGTTCTCGGTGTACTCAACATTTGGATCGCAGTTATCTGCGCAGGGGAGCTCCGTTCGCCGGGGCTCGAGGTCGACCAATCCCGTCGGTCCATCAGCCTGACAGGCTGCCGAAAAGAGGATCAGCCCCCCCCCCAAGAATCATCCGGAACGCTCGCATGTACAACCTCCAAGAACGAATGGTTTCGATTGGCGTTCGACACTTTCGAACACCTATTTCTAACAGGGTGCTGAAAAAGTCG